>NZ_CALAEQ010000046.1 GCF_937891065.1 uncultured Lutibacter sp.
TAGACCTAACAGGTTTTTAAAACCTGTTAGGTCTTGATCTGAAAAACCTGGGGCGCCTTGTTCTTAAAAACCTAAGATTTTAAAATTACTAAAAGTGAATTAGGCGCTTTATTTAGAAAAGAAGATCACGAAAAGTATATGGAATGTGGCGATCAATTTTTGCGTAATTTTTTAAATGGATTGGTCATACATTTAAGAGGACCAATGCCTAAAAAAGAAGATAAAAAAATAACACATAAATAAACGTTGTATTAGACCTAACAGGTTTTTAAAACCTGTTAGGTCTTGATCTGAAAAACCTGGGGCGTCTTGTTCTTATTCTTAAAAACTTGTTAAGTATAAAATTTTACTCCAATAAAAGCATACTTATTCCTTCAATAGTTCTCCTTTTATCCAAATGCATAAATTTAAAATTTTCAAGATCTTCAAAAAGGTTTAAAACTTCAGCTCTTTGTAACAAAGTTTCTTTTATTGAAATTAAAGATATATAAGAGGAATACTTATAAGTCTCAAAATTTGAAATATTGTGGTGAGTGGCATTCGTATTTATATATATAATTATATTGCGTAAATAAGTTTCATCTTCTATTTTAATACGCTTTAAATGCTCTTGAAACAAACTTCCAGTTCGAACATACTTTTTATTGATTGCTTTGGTATACGCATTGAATAAATTTGAAAAAGGTTGATGCAGCTTTGTTTTACCACTTTTAATTTTTTCTGGTAGTTCATTAAATTCTTTTATTTTAAGAATAAAATGAAAATGATTAGGAAGTAAGCAATAACTATAAATCACACAAATTGACAATAAGTATTTTTTTATTAAACTTAAAAAATATACATAATTATCTGTACTTTTAAAAATAAGTTCTTTGTTATTACCTCTATTGTATACATGAAAAAACCCAGACGGTTCAAATGGTTGATGTTTCATAGCTTTTATTTCTAAAAATAAAAACTAATTATTTAGTATCCTACCATTTTGAATAAAAAATAAAAAGACTACATGTTTTATAGACCTAACAGGTTTTAAAAACCTGTTAGGTCTTCCTGTTAGGTCTTATTTTACCATTTAGAATTCTTCAATAATTTTTTCTACAATTTGCTGACTGTAGCTGGTTTTAAAAACCTGTTAGGTCTTCCTGTTAGGTCTTATTTTACCATTTAGAATTCTTCAATAATTTTTTCTACAATTGAATTGCTGACTGTAGCTGGTTTTTAAAACCTGTTAGGTCTTCCTGTTAGGTCTTTTTTTACCGTTTCAAATTCTTTAATAATTTCTTGTACAATTTCAGCGGCTGGTTTAATTTCATGAATCAGACCTGCTATTTGCCCAATTTCTAATTCTCCATGCGCTAGATCTCCTTCAAACATTCCTTTTTTTGATCTACCTCTACCCAATTTTTCTTTTAATTGATCGACTGTAGGATTCTGCTGATACAAATTCTGTAGTTCATTAAAAAACTGATTTTTAATCAATCTAACTGGCGCTAATTCTTTCAACGTTAAATGTGTATCACCATCTTCAGTTTTTACAACTTCTTCTTTAAAATTTAGATGTGCTGAAGATTCATTACTTGCAACAAATCTACTTCCAATTTGAACACCATCAGCTCCCAAAACCATTGCTGCCAACATACCTCTTCCTGTTGCAATTCCACCTGCAGCAATTACAGGAATTGTTAGTTTTTCTTTTACCATAGGAATTAAAGTAAAAGTAGTCGTTTCTTCTCTTCCATTATGACCTCCAGCCTCAAAACCTTCTGCTACAATAGCATCAACACCAGCTTGTTCAGATTTTAATGCAAATTTCACACTGCTCACTACATGAACAACTGTAATTCCATTTTCTTTTAAAAAAGGAGTCCAAGTTTTAGGATTTCCAGCTGAAGTAAAAACAATTTTAACACCTTCATCAACAATTATTTGCATAATTTCTTCAATATTAGGATATAACATTGGAACGTTAATACCAAAAGGTTTATCGGTTGCTTTTTTACATTTTTGAATATGTTCACGCAAAACATCAGGATACATTGAACCAGCGCCAATTAATCCTAAACCTCCAGCATTGCTAACTGCCGAAGCTAGCTTCCATCCACTATTCCAAATCATACCAGCTTGTATCATTGGATATTCTATTTTGAACAGTTCAGTAACCCTATTTTTCATTTTAATTTTTAAGGAGTTTAATAGTTTTTATGGTATCATTATATGTTATCTGTACCATATACAATCCTTTTGGTAAAAATGAAATATCTATTGAAGGATTATTTTTATATACTAAATTTGAAAACATATTTTTACCTAATAAACTATAAACAGTAACTTCTAACTCTTTAACTTCAGTAGGAAAAGTAAAATTAAGTCTGTTTTTTGTTGGGTTAGGATACATACTAATTACGCCTTCAAGTGCAATTTCTTTTGAAAAAACACCTTCACAAGCAATACTTGTCTTAACTTCTACTAAATCTCCATGATTTACATCAATTTCAAATTTAGTATTTGTAGTTTGCATTTTTTCTTTATCATTTACATATACCGTAAAAGGTGCTGTTCCTTGGTCTAATTCAATAATAACTGATTTTGAAGATAGTGTAGCTTTCCCAGAAACAGTAGTTCCTGCTGAAATATCTAAATTATAACATTGCATATAACTTTGTTCAGTAATAAAAATACATACTTCATAGGTTCCATCAGCCAAATTTTTAAGAGCTAAATTATTAGCTGTAAAAGAATGGTTAGTACCATTTACAGTAGCTGTATAATTGTAAGTAGCAGAAGCTGTTATATTAATTTGTCCATTATTTTTATCAGGACAAGTTTCACTAATCACTTCAATATCAAAATTATTTGAAGGCAATAACAAACATCCATTAGCATCTACAATAGTTCCTAAAGGTGTATTTGGGCATAAATCCAAAGCATTCAAAACGCCATCACTATCAAGATCATTTATATCAGAAACAAGTGTATCATAAATTGTTTTAAAGTCAGGAATTCCATATCCTTCTTGTGCTGTAGGACTTGTAAATAAGTGGGCTGATTCTTTTACCAATTGTGTAATTTCTGCATTTGTTTTGTTAGGAAAAGTCTGCCACAAACAAGTAATAACCCCAGTGAGAACAGGTGATGAAAATGAAGTACCGTTTGAAGTTGCTATATTTCCAGCAGAATTTATAATATAAACACTAGCACCTTGGGCACTAACATCCGGTTTTATTCGACCATCAGAAGTTGGGCCAAAAGAACTAAAACCAGCAATTACACTTGAAGCATTTACTGCTCCAATACTTAAAACAGAAGCTGCATCAGCAGGAGCACCAATATAATGCCAAGGCTTATCCCCATCGTTTCCTGCAGAATTTACCACAATCATTCCTCGAGAAAAAGCAATTTCAGCTCCTCTAGAAATAAATGCTGTTTTTCCATCCATATCAGCATATACATGGTCATAATTTGGATTATCAAAAGTTGTGTAACCCAATGATGTGTTTATAACATCAACACCTAAACTATCTGCCCGTTCAGCTGCTTCAACCCATAAACTTTCTTCTAATGGTGTCTCATTTGCGCTATCTTCAGAAATAAACAAATAGAAATTCGCATCAGGTGCTGTTCCAATAAATTGATTATCAATATAACCGGCAATAGTAGATAAAACAGCCATTCCATGATAATAGCCTGTATAAAAATCACTATTTCTATTTACAAAATCGTATCCTCCTAAAATTTGATTGTTATCTCTTATTCTTTGAAAAGCTGAAAAGTTATCCACATTAGGAAACCCTGCATCAATAATGGCAATTTGCATTCCTTCACCTGTAAAATTATTTTGATGCAACACATGTCCATTTAGCATTTCAATTTGATTCGCCCCATTTCCGTAATTAAAGTCAGTTGAAGATTCTAAATTTTTATTTTTAGGAATCTTTTTTGACTTTACGATACTTTTCCCACCAGTATTTAATGATTTATTAGCATATTCAACTTTTTCAACAGAACTTAAACTTAATAAATTATTAATATCCGTTTGCGTCCCTTGCACATGCAAAGCATTCAACCATTTAGATCTTGCCTTAATAGTAATTCCTGCAGTATTTTTAACTTGAAGTACATATGATGCTTCGATAGGTATATCTTTATAATCTAATGAAATATTATAACGAATTCTTCTATTTAATGCTCTTTGAGTAAGCATAGTTAAAGGAGCATTTGTAAATGTAGCTTCACTTGGTTTATCGTTGAAATAAACCCATGCATCTTCAACTTGAGCAAATAATTGTACAAATGAAAAAAATAAAATAAGTGTTAGTAGTTTTCTTTTCACAATAATTAATTTAAGGGGTTCACTTTCAAAATTACTGATTTTTATTTAATATTTCATTTTAAAAAATATGAAAGATTAAGCAATTACTCCTGAACCTATTAGTTCATCTTCTAAATACCAAGCAACAAATTGGCCTTCTGTAATAGCAGATTGTGGGTTTTTAAATTGAACATACATTCCTTTCTCAACTTTATACAGTGTAGCTTTTTCTAATTTTTGACGATATCTAATTCTACTTTTAACTTCTAGAGACTCGCCATTTTGAAGCATTAAATCTTTTCGAATCCAATGTAATTCTTCGTTAGTTACAAATAATGTATTTCTATACAATCCTTTATGTAGTTTACCTTCACCTGCATAAATAACGTTTTCAACAACA
Source organism: uncultured Lutibacter sp. (assembly GCF_937891065.1). Lineage (GTDB taxonomy): Bacteria > Bacteroidota > Bacteroidia > Flavobacteriales > Flavobacteriaceae > Lutibacter. The sequence goes on from NZ_CALAEQ010000046.1 coordinate 4,710, forward strand.
TCGGTTTCTATCACAAATAATGGTTCTTTCATTCCGCCAACTGCTAAACCTTTTCGTTGTCCTTTTGTGAAATAATGAGCTCCTTGATGTTTTCCAACAACTTTTCCATCAGCTACATGATACTCGTATTTTGTTGCATAAAAGTCTAATTCAGCTTTTTTATTCTTAAATTTTGGAATTGTTCTATCAAATATTTTTGAATCTTGAGGTATTCTTACAATAACACCTTCTTTAGGTTTTAATTTTTGCTGTAAAAATTCAGGTAAACGTACTTTTCCTATGAAACATAAACCTTGAGAATCTTTCTTTTCGGCAGTTATTAAATCTTGTTCTGCTGCGATTTTACGAACTTCTGGTTTTGTTAATTCCCCAATAGGAAACAAAGCTTTTGACAATTGTTCTTGTGATAACTGACATAAAAAATACGATTGATCTTTATTATTGTCTGCTCCTGCCAATAATTTAAATACTGGTTTTCCATCGATTTCTTCCTCACCTTTTCTACAATAATGACCCGTTGCTACAAAATCTGCTCCTAATTCTTCAGCAATTTTCAAAAAAACATCAAATTTTATTTCTCTGTTACAAAGTACATCTGGATTTGGTGTGCGCCCAATTTCATATTCTTTAAACATATAATCAACAATACGTTCTTTATATTGTTCGCTTAAATCTACTACTTGAAATGGAATACCTAATTTATCTGCAACTATCATTGCATCATTACTATCTTCAAGCCAAGGACACTCGTTTGAAATGGTTACAGAGTCATCATGCCAGTTTTTCATAAACAAGCCTATAACTTCATAACCTTGTTCTTTTAACAAGTATGCTGCAACACTACTATCTACACCGCCTGAAAGGCCTACAATTACACGTTTCATTTCAAAAATTTTAGGGTGCGAAGTTACG
>NZ_CALAEQ010000047.1 GCF_937891065.1 uncultured Lutibacter sp.
AGGACCACCTGATTATGAGTCAGGTGCTCTAACCAACTGAGCTATGGGACCTAAAAAACAGGTTGCAAAATTAATACTATTTTACTTTATGTACAATATTTATTTCATAAAAATATTTCTAAAAAATAAATTACCTTAGCTAAAAACATCTAACATGCGGAAAATCTTATTTTTACATACTCTAATTATTTTTGCTCATCTTAATTTAACTGGCCAAAACTCCGATTTAGAGCAACATCGTTTTATTGATGATGTACGTTTTGGTGGTGGAATAAATATAGGAATGGGCAACAATTACTCTACTTTTTCTATATCTCCAAGTGCTATTTATGATTTTTCGGATGAATTTAGTGCTGGCCTGGGACTAACTTATGTATATGTTAAAAACAAATCGCTCGTAAATTCAACTACTAACATATATGGAGGTAGCCTCTTAGCATTTTATAGGCCGATTAGCAACTTGCAATTTTCATCAGAATTTGAACAATTAAAAATTGACCAAGCATACGCATTTTCATCTTTAAATGAGGATGCTTCTTTATGGCAACCTGCATTATATATTGGTGCTGAATATGTTACCGGAAACATTTCTATGGGTTTGCGATATGATATATTATATGACAAAACTACAAACGTAATTTATTCATCTGCTTTATCTCCGGTGTTTAGAGTCTATTTTTAAACCAAACTTTTTGATATTCCCTTTTTAAAATTAAAAAAGTTATTTGTTCAACTGTAATGTCTAAGTTTTCAGCCTTTATAGTTGCCAATTCTTTTTCAGGCACATCTATTCTGTACATTAAGTTTAAATAATCATCATAACTATTAGTCAGTAGATTTAATATTATTTTGCTTAACACCTCTTTTAATTGAATTGGTGTATAAGACAATTCAAAAGTTTCATTCAAATTAGATAATTGAAAATCTTTATTTAATTGTAAAATTAACTGTTGATATAAATTTTCTATATCAACTTTTTGTAATAATTCTAATGAGTTTGATACTGGTAACATTATATAGTACGTTTCATTAAACTTAAACCAAAGTTTTTAAGAACTACTTTCTTTTCTTCTGAAATTGATAGTTCATCTAAAATTTTAAATGCATTATTTGTATAAGCTTCAATTTCTGAAATAGTAATTGCTGGTATTTTATTTCTTTCAAACAAATTGGTTACTTCACTTACTTTATCCTTTGAATTCGCAGAATTATACAACTTCAACAAACGTTCCCTATCTTTAGTTTCACAAACTTCAATAGCTTTTAAGTATAAAAAGGTTTTTTTATTTTCAATAATATCACCTCCTATTTGCTTTCCAAAAGTTGCTTCATTTCCAAAAGTATCTAAAAAGTCATCTTGTAATTGAAATGCTATTCCAAGATTTAAACCAAAATTATAAATTCTATCTGCTTCAGCCTCACTTACATTTGCAATAATAGCTCCCATCTTCATTGAAGCAGCCACCAAAACAGATGTTTTATAAGTAATCATTTTCAAATACTCCGAAATTATCACATCGTTTCTTATTTCAAAATCGACATCTAATTGCTGCCCTTCACATACTTCCAAAGCGGTTTGGCTAAATAATTTTAATAATTTTTTAAATATGATAGGTTCGTAATTTTCGAAACACTGATATGCCATTATCATCATAGCGTCACCAGATAAAATGCCCGTATTAACATCCCATTTTTTATGAACCGTTTCTTTTCCTCTTCTTATAGGAGCACTATCCATAATATCATCATGAACCAAAGTGAAATTATGAAACACTTCAATAGCTAATGCTGCGTCAAAGGCTTCTTTGGGATTTTCATCAAATAAATCACACGTCATTATTGCTAAAATTGGCCTTAAACGCTTACCTCCTATTTGTAAAATATATTGAATAGGTGCATATAGATTTTCAGGCTCTTTTAAAACTATCTTTTTATTTAAATATCTTAAAAAATCCTCTTTATAAACTTCAATACTCATATACTCTTATTTTACAGTAAAAATACTGCTTTCATCTGTTTTATTAAACCTAATTTAATTAAAATGTTATCAAAATGTTAAAACTTTGGAAACTTTCATTGTTTCTTAAGTTTCCTTTACTATATTTGCAGCCTCAATTTTATAAATAAATTGAATTTATGAAAGAAACAATATTAAAAAAATCTGGAGAAATATTTCTGAAATTCGGCTTTAAAAGTGTCACAATGGACGACATAGCCAATGAATTAGGTATCTCTAAAAAAACCATTTATAAGTATTTTAAAAACAAAGTTGAACTTGTTGATGAAGCTACAGAATATACGCATAGCTTAATGCATACTGAAGTTTTAAAAATCTATGATATGGGCTATAATGCCATTGAAGAGAATTTTGAAGTAAATAAAAAATTTAAAGGACTATTACAAAATTCGGATAATTCACCTATTTATCAATTGCAAAAATACTACCCAGAAACATACAAAAGAATAATGTCTCAAGAATTCTGCATGTTTAAGGATTGCTTATCAAACAATATTGAAAAAGGAATAAAAGAAGGTCTATTTAGGCCCGATATTGTTAAAGATCAGGTTGTAAAATTCTACTTTTCACTTATTATGAGTGTGCATGATTCAAACTTATATAAATATAGTAAAAACACCATAAATAAATTAGAATTAAATGTTCTTGAATATCACACAAGAGCTATATCAACAAAAAAAGGATTAGAAATTTTAGAAGAACAATTAGATAAAAATAAATTTTAAGAATGAAAAAAATAATACTCCTACTTATTGGAATATCTTTAAATTTTAGCATAAATGCACAAGAAAGCATTACGTTATCGCTTCAACAAGCTATAGATTATGCTTTGGTAAATAGTTATGAAGCTATAAATGCAACTAGAGATATTGATGCAGCTAAAAAGAAAAAATGGGAAACAACAACTATTGGTTTACCAGAAATTAGCGCGAAATTAGATTACCAAAATTGGATAAAACAGCAAGTATCTTTAATTCCGGCTGAGTTCTTTGGTGGAAATGAAGGTGAATTTGCTGAAATTGCGTTTGGAACAAAACACAATATGAATGCAACCGCTACTTTAAACCAATTAATTTTTGATGGTTCATATTTAGTTGGGTTACAATCAGCAAAAACTTATTTAAAAATTTCTGAAAACGCAAAAGAGAAAACAGATCTTGGAGTTAGAGAAGCTGTTATTAACGCCTACGGAAATGTATTATTAAGTGAAGAAAGCATTGTTATTTTAAAAAGAAACATAACAACTTTAGAAAAAAACTTAAATGAAACTAATCAAATTTATTTAAATGGTTTAGTTGAAGAAGAAAGCGTAGAACAACTAAAAATTACTTTAGCACAAATTAATAGCCAGTTATCAAAAACAGAAAACTTAAATAATATTGCCTATAAAATGTTGAATATTACATTAGGGATAGATATAAAATCTTCAGTAAAATTAACAGATAACTTAAACAAGCTAGTAGAAGAAAATATAAATTTAGACTTACTTTCGTCAGAATTATCTTTAGAAAATCACGTAGATTTTAAAATTGCTAAAAATACTGAAAGATCAAATGAACTTTTAATGAAATTAGAACAAAGCAAAGCATTACCAACACTTAAAAGTTTTATTAATTTTGGTTATGCTGGTTTTGGCGAAAACTTTGATTTTCAAAAAAAAGAACAACAATGGTTTGATTCTTCATTGTTAGGTGTAAGTTTAGAAATTCCAATTTTCAGCAGTTTAGCACGTAGTTCAAGAACACAACAAGCTAAAATTGAACTTGAAAAAGCTAGAACAGTACTTACGCTAACTGAACAAAAACTATTTCTTCAATTAGAAACAGCTAAAACAGAATACAATTATAGTATTGAAGAATTTGAAACTTCAAAACAAAATTTAGCATTAGCTGAACGCATTGAAAAGAAGCAACAAATTAAATTTTTTGAAGGGATTTCAACCAGTTTTGAACTTTCAGAAGCGCAAAGACAATTATACACGCTACAACAAAGTTATTTACAAGCAATGCTGAATATAATTGCAAATAAGGCGGCTTTAGATAATGCATTAAACACACCAATTAACAACTAGAAAACAAACACAATGAAAAAAATAATAGCACTTTATATAACTACAGTTCTTCTAATATCTTGTGGAGAAGAAATAAAAAAATCATCTATTTCTGATTTAAATTCAGAAAAAGCTACATTAGTTAATCAAATTGACAGTTTAAATAAGCAATTAAAAATTGTAGAAACACAACTAATTAAATTAGACACTACTAAAAAACTACATGTTGTAACTATTTTACCAGTCAAAAATGAGCTTTTTAAACATTATATAGAAATTCAAGGAGTTGTTCAAGCGGACAAAAACATTGAAATAAGACCAGAAATGGGCGGAACTGTTACAGCTATTTATGTAAAAGAAGGTCAGCGTGTTTCAGCAGGTCAAACTTTAATTCAGTTAGATGATATTACTATTAAAAATAGTATTTCAGAATTAACAACACAATTAAATTTATCAAAAACTACGTTTGACCGTCAGGAGCGCTTATGGAATCAAAAAATTGGTTCAGAAATGCAATATTTACAGGCAAAGGCACAAAAAGAAAGTTTAGAGAACAACTTAGCTTCATTAAGAACACAAGCTAAAAAAATGAAAATCATTGCTCCTTTTAGTGGAATTGTAGATGAAGTTTTCCCAAGAATTGGTGAATTAACAAGTCCACAATCACCAACTGTGCGTTTATTAAATTTAGACAACGTATATATTGAAGCCGATGTAACTGAAACATATTTACCTGTTGTAAAAATAGGAACAGAAACTATGTTAAATTTCCCTTCAATAGGTAAAGAAGTTGAGTCTGAAATTTCACAAATAGGAAACTACATAAATCCAGATAACAGAAGTTTTAAGGCTAGAATCAATATTTCTAATAAAGATAACAGCATTAAACCAAACTTATTAGCCGATTTAAAAATAGTTGATTTTAAACAAGAAGGCATAGTAATTCCGTCAACTTTGGTTCAAAAAGACCAAAAAGGAAACGATTATGTTTTCACCTTAAAAACAGAAAATGATGAAAATATAGTTATCAAAAAACTAATTAAAATTTCAAAAGAATACAACAATGAGGCTTTTATTTCAGGCGGTTTAGAAGCTACTGATACACTAATAGACAAAGGTGCTAGAATTGTAAAAGCTGGTGATATTGTTAAGGTAATTAACTAATTAAATCTGTAAACTAACTAGAACAGAATTATAATGAATAAAGAATTTAAAATATCCACGTGGTCCATTTATAATAAAATGACCGTTTTTGTGATAATTGCTATGATTTTTATGGCAGGTATCTTTTCATACACGAGCATGCCTCGCGAAGCATTTCCAGAAATTGTTGTGCCAGAAATTTATGTTTCTACACCATATCCCGGAAACTCTGCATTAGACATAGAGAAATTAATAACCAGACCTTTAGAAAAAGAAATAAATGGAATTTCTGGTGTTGACGAGATTATTTCAACTTCAATTGAAGGGTTTTCTTCAATTCAAGTAAAATTTGATTTTAGCATATCACCAACTGAAGCTTTACGCAAGGTGAAAGATAAAGTTGATGCAGCTACTTCTGATAAAGATTTCCCAAAAGATTTACCTGCAGATCCAAATGTTCAAGAGTTAAATTTTGCTGAATTAATGCCAATTATGAACATTAATTTATCCGGAGATTTCTCAATGGATCAATTAAAAGAATATGGTGAGTATTTAGAAGAAGAAATTGAAAAAGTTCCTGAAATTTCAAAAGTTGATATTAGAGGAATTCAGGATAAAGAGATTGAAATTAGCGTTGATTTGTACAAGATGGAAACATCACAAATTAGTTTTAATGATATTGCCATGGCCATTCAAAATGAGAACATGACAGTCTCTGGTGGTGATTTGCTTGAAAATGGTATTAGAAGAAATGTACGTGTTATTGGTGAATTTAGATCCGCTAAAGAAATAAGTGATATTATAGTAAAACAAGAAAATTATAACATTGTTTATTTAAGAGATATTGCTATTGTTAGTTTTAAAGAGCAAGAAAAACAAAGTTTTGCTCGTGAGTTTTCACAACCCGTTTTAATGTTAGATGTTACCAAACGTGGTGGTGAAAATTTAATAAATGCTTCAGAACAAATTGATGTTATTTTAGCAAAAGCAAAAGAGGAATACTTCCCTGAAAACTTAAATATTTCTAAAACAAACGACCAAACAAATGATACTAAGACAATGGTTGCTGACCTTGAAAATAGTATTATTTTAGGAATTATTTTAGTGGTTTTAGTACTGCTTTTCTTCCTAGGAATTAGAAATGCATTATTTGTTGGTATTGCAATTCCACTATCCATGTTTATGTCCTTTATTGTGCTAAACGCCTTGGGAGTAACATTAAACACAATGGTGCTATTTTCATTAGTAATTGCATTAGGAATGTTGGTTGACAACGGAATTGTGGTTGTTGAAAATGTTTACAGACTATTAGACGACGGCTATTCAAAAATTGACGCCGCAAAATATGGTGTTGGTGAAGTTGCAATGCCAATTATTGCTTCTACCGCAACAACTTTAGCAGCCTTTCTTCCTCTTGCTTTTTGGCCAGGAATGATGGGTGAATTTATGCGCTATTTACCAATTACATTAATAATTGTTTTAAGTTCATCACTATTTGTAGCCCTACTAATAAACCCAATGTTAACTTCTGTTTATATGAAAATAAAAGAAGATGAAGTTAACTTTAAAAAGGTTTTAATTTATAGCAGCATACTATTTACTTTTGGAGTTTTATTTATAATTGGTGGATTATCAACAGATTCAAAAGGTTTAAATGCCATTGGTTTGCTTTTAGCTTTGGCTGGTTTATTACGTGTTCTAAATACTAAATTTTTAAGTCCTGCAACCGAGTGGTTTCAAACAAAATTTTTACCAAGACTTGAGGTTTTTTATGAAGGAACTTTAGTATATACTTTAAAAGGAAAAAGACCAGCATGGTTCTTTTTAGGAACATTTGGATTGTTATTATTTTCGTTTGTATTATTCGCTATTTTCCCTCCAAAAGTATTATTCTTTCCAGAAACACCACCAAAACAAGTGTATGTTTACTTAGAATACCCAATAGGAACAGATATTGAAGTTACCAATAAACTTTCTGTTGAAATTGAAAATAACATTCAAGAATACTTAAAAAAATATGAAGTTAATGGTGAAAACCAAATTATAACTTCAGTAATTGGTCAAGTAGGTGAAGGAACAAGTGATCCAAACCAAGGTCAACAAGGCGGAACTACGCCAAATAAAGCGCGTATTACTGTAGATTTTGTGAAATTTATAGATCGTGGCGAAGTAGATACAGATGACGTTTTGATTGAAATAAGGCAATTACTTCAAAATTTTCCAGGTGTAAATATAACTGTTGACAGACCTTCTGATGGACCTCCAACTGGAGCGCCAGTTAATATAGAAGTTTCTGGTGATGATTACGAAGAGTTATTAGCAGCTTCAGAAAATATTAAACAACACATAAATGATGCTAATATTTTAGGTGTAGAAGAATTAAGTTTAGATGTTGAACAAGGAAAACCAGAATTACCTTTTATAATTGACAGACAAAAAGCAAGAAGTTTAAATGTTTCAACTGGTCAAATTGGTGATGCTATTAGAACATCATTATTTGGAAAAGAGATTTCAACTTTTAAAGATGGAGAAGATGATTACCCAATAAACATTCGTTTAATGGATAAATATCGTTATAATAAAGAAACGCTTTTAAATCAGAAAATTACTTTTAGAAATGCTAGTAACGGAAAAATTGTTCAAGTTCCAGTTTCTGCAGTAGCACATTCTGAAACTTCGTCAACATTTAGCGCCGTAAAACGTAAAGAACTAAATAGAGTTATTACTATATTTTCTAATGTTCTTGAAGGGTATAATGCAACCGAAATAAATGACCAAATTAAAAAGGTGATGGAAAACTATAATTTACCTAAAAATATTTCCGTTTCGTTTACTGGCGAACAAGAAAAACAAGCCGAAGAAATGGCCTTTTTAAGTAAAGCTTTATTAATTGCTGTTTTCTTAATATTTTTAATTTTAGTTGGGCAATTTAACTCAACCTCAACGCCTATTATCATCTCATTATCAGTTCTTTTAAGTTTAATTGGAGTATTGCTCGGATTAATAATTTTTAGAATGGAATTTGTAATTATGATGACAATGATTGGTATTATATCACTCGCCGGAATTGTTGTAAACAACGCCATTGTATTGATAGATTACACCAATTTAATTATGATTAGAAAACGTGAAGAAAACGGTTTAGAAAAAGGTACTTTAACAAAAGAATTAATTTATGAAAGTATTGTTGAAGGTGGAAAAACTCGTTTACGTCCAGTATTATTAACAGCTATAACAACTATTTTAGGATTGTTGCCATTAGCAATTGGAATCAATATTAATTTTATGACATTGTTTACGGAATTTGACCCGCAATTTTACATTGGTGGTGAAAACGTAGCATTTTGGGGGCCAATGTCTTGGACTATTATTTTTGGTTTATCATTCGCTACTTTCTTAACCTTAATAATTGTTCCAATAATGTATTCTTTAATTAATAATTTAAAAGTGAGGCTTAAAAGAAATCAATAAACAAAGATTTAAAAAGAAACACTAAAGTGAGGCTGCATAAAAGTAATTTAATACTTTTATGCAGCCTTTTTCAATTAAACAAAAAAAAAGAGATATTACTTTTGTAAACGGTAATGGTTTTGATTCAGTAAAAAACACCAAAAACAATCTTTTAATTATTTTTGCTACCACCACTAATGAATCAAAAAAATAAGTTATTAATTAAATGAAAAACCAAAAATCATATACTGTTGATGAGGCTACAAAAGCTTTAGAACATTTTTGCGCATATCAAGAACGATGTCATAAAGAAGTTGAGCAAAAATTATATGATTTAAAAATGATCCCTGAAGCCAAAGAACTAATAATACTTCATTTACTACAACATAATTTTTTGAATGAAGAACGCTTTAGTAAAACTTTTGCGAGAGGTAAATTCTCCATAAAAAAATGGGGGAAAATTAAAATTGTAAATGAACTTAAATTCAAAAATATTTCTTCATATAATATTAAATCTGCTTTAGCTGAAATTAATGATGAAGATTATTTAATTACACTTCAAAAAATAGCTGAAAAAAAATTTCAGCTAATAAAGGAACCAAACTCTTTTAAGAAAAAAAACAAACTTTCAAATTTTCTTATTTCAAAAGGTTTCGAAACTAATTTAGTTTATAAGGTTGTAAATAACTTAGATTAATTCTACTTATATATAATACTGATTTTAATCAGTAGTTCTCAAAACGTTATTTTGTAATTTTGAGTGTATTACTACTATTTTTAATGCTAAAATCATGAAAAAAATATTCTTCATTCTAATTGTGCTGTTTATCACTTCTTATACATACAGTCAAAACAACAAATTGCAAAAAACCGAAATAAAAGGTGATTTAACAGAAGTAACATTATTTTATGAAAACGGTACTATTATGCAACATGGTTTTTATACTGAAGACGGGAAATTACATGCCTCTTGGGAAAGCTATAATATTGATGGAAGTAGAAAATGTGTCGCTATTTATAATTATGGAGTAAAAGTTGGTATTTGGACATATTGGGACGGAAATAAAATAACAAAAGTTACTTATGATAACAATAAAATAATAGAAATAAAAGAAGTAATTAACGGGAAAAAAGTTGAAAATAATATTTGAAACTCAATTACAAAAATTAGAAACTCCTTTTTTTTAGGTTTATATAATCCGTTTTATAATTAGTGAATTATTGAATTTATTTTGGTTTGTTTAAAAATTTAAATGAGTATATTTTAACATTATTAGATTTTATCCTTAAATTAGGACATGGGAAGTAAAATTGATTATTAAATATGATTTAATTGTGATAGGAAACAAAGAAATTGAAAAATTAAAATTTTTTGAATTATTATTAAATGAATTAAATTCAATAATAGTTTCAAGTGATAAAAATGGAAATATAACATATATATCCCCAGCAACAGAAAAGATCCTTGGTTATAAAATTAAGGACCTTTTAGGAAAACGCTGGTGGAAATTAACATTTTTATCAAAAGAAGAAGGTAAATTATTCAAAGACAAAGTTTGTGATTTAGTATCCGGAAAAAAAATAATTGATAATAAGCCTTACGAAAGAAAATTAAAATGTTTAGATGGTAGCTTTAAATGGATTGAATGGCGAGATTCTATTAGCATAAATAACACTTTCGTATCTATTGGAATTGACATTAGTGAATGGAAAAAAACTGAAGAAAAAAAAATACAATCAGATACCATTTTAAAGAATATGGATTCAATGGTAATGGTTAGTAATAGTGAAGGAAATATCATTTTTTCAACTCCTGTAGTTAAAAATATTATAGGCTATTCTAAGGAAGAAATAATGGGTGATAAATGGTGGAAGGTAACTTTTGACAATCCACATGAAGCAGAAAAAGTTAAAAATGCAATTCATAAATATCTTTTTTTTAATGAAAAAGATTTTACAGATATCACCAAAAGGAAAATAAAAACAAAAGATGGAAATTATAAATGGATTAAATGGCAAATATCTAAAGGTGTAAATAATACTTATATTTCTATAGGAACAGATATTACCAGTATCATATTAAAAGATTTAGAGTTAAAAAAGGCAAAAAATATAGCTGAAGAATCATTAAAAGTTAAAAATGAATTTTTAACTAATATGAGTCATGAAATTAGAACCCCCTTAAATGCAGTAATTGGCTTTACTGATTTACTCTTAGAAACTGAATTAACTTCAGAACAACAGTTGCATTTAGAAACAATGCGAAATTCCGGAGAAATTTTACTATCCTTAATTAATAATGTATTAGATCTTTCCAAATTAGAATCTGATAAATTGGAAATTGAAGAAATTTCATTCGACTTACATAAAAATTTGAATGAAGTTGTAAGAATAATGAAAATAAAAGCAAATGAAAAAAAAATATCTCTAGAATTAAATATAGATACTAACATTCCAAAAATTGTTATTGGAGATCCAAATAGATTAGGACAAATATTGTTAAACTTAATTGGAAATGCAGTTAAATTCACAAATGAAGGTTTTGTAAAAGTTTCTGTAAAACAGTTAAGTGAAGTAAATAATATTTCAACTATTTTGTTTGAAATTAAAGACACAGGTATTGGGATAGTTTCAAATAGAATCAATACAGTTTTTGGAGCTTTTACACAAGCTAAAAGTGATACTTCCAGAATTTATGGAGGTACAGGTTTAGGGCTTACCATTGTTAAAAAAATAGTTAGTCTTTTAAATGGAGAAATTAAAGTTGAAAGTGAATTTGGAAAAGGAAGTATTTTCAAAATAATTGTACCTTTAAAGAAATCATCTGAAATTATAAAAAATACAATTGAAGAGGATATCTTATTTGATAAGCCTCTTGGGTTAAATATTCTATTAGTAGATGATAATAAAACAAACCAATTATTAGCTAAAACAAGGCTACTACGATGGAAATGTAATGTAGATATTGCTAATAACGGAATTGAAGGTGTTAAAAAAGTGCAGCGGAAATTATATGATATTATTTTAATGGATATTCAAATGCCTATAATGGACGGATATGAGGCAGCGAAAATAATTAAAAATGATTTATCTGAACAAGTTTCAAAAATACCAATAATTGCCATGTCTGCGTATACTTCTAAAACAGATATTAAAAGAGCTTTAGATGCTGATATGGACGATTATATTTTTAAACCATTTAAACCAAAAGAACTTTATAAATTATTAGAAAAATATGGAAACGTCCAAAGAACAAATAAAACAAATGAAATTGATGTTGCTAAAACCACTTATAAAAGTAATGAAATTGTAAAATATATAAATCTTAAATTTTTAAAAGAAGAAACATTTAACGAAAGTTCAATAATGATTTTGCTAATAAAATCCTTTGTCATTGAAATTGAAGAATTTTTAAGTATCATGGATAAAGAGTTTAAAAATAAAAATTGGGAGCAACTTCATAAGGCAACTCATAAAATTAAACCAAGTGTTACATTGTTTGGAATTTCAAAACTCGACCCAATTATTCATACATTAGTGAATAGATTTAGAGAAGAAAAACAATTGGACACTATTGAAGAGCTTATTATTTCTTGTCGAAAAATATGTGAACACGTAAAAATGGAATTATTAACCGAACTAAAAACATTAGATAGTGAATGATAAAAAAAAGATTGTTTTAGCCGAGGATAATTCTACCCTTTCATTATTGTTAAAATTTAAATTAACAAAAGAGGGTTATGATGTATTTGTAGCTGAAGATGGTAAAAAAGCAATTGAGTTTATTGAAGAGCATAATCCAGTATTAATTTTAACTGATATTATGATGCCGTTTGTTAGTGGTTTAGAAGTAATTAGCCATGTGCGAAATAAACTAAATCTACAAACTCCAATAATCGTATTTTCAGCTGCTGGTCAAGAAGAAATGGTATTAAAAGCTTTTAATTTGGGCGCAAATGACTTTATGGCTAAACCCTTTAGCCCAAATGAATTGGTAATTCGAGTTAAAAGATTAATTGGTTAATGAATATTGTCAATTGCAAGCATGAACAAATTTCTATATTTTATTGATTCTTTAAAAGAAGAACCACTCTTAATTCAAATAGTTTGGTTGTTGAGTTTTGTGTTATTTGTAATCATTATAATTTCAATAATTTATCTCAAATTTCTAAGAACCCATTTACGATTGAACGATAAAATTGCTGAAAAATATAAAAATGAATACGAAGCAAATCTTATAACGTATCTGTATTCGGAAAATGAAGAAGGTCTAATAAGTTCCGAACAGCAATCAATTATTAAGCAATTGAAAAACGGTGCAATTAACAAATTTAAAAGAGAAATTATTATTTCAACATTGTTAAAGTTGTTAAATGAAATCTCTGGAGAGATGGCAGATTCTATTCAAAATCTATACTATCAAACAGCTCTTAATAATTATGCCGTAGCTAAATTGAAGAGTGGGAATTGGTATTTTATAACAGAAGGAATCAGAGAGCTTAAATTATTTCGTGTTAAAGACGCTCATAAAGACGTTGAAAAACATGTAAATCACTCTAAAAGTGAAGTTCGTAAAGAAGTACAATTGTACTTAGTAAACTTATTTAGTTTTAAAGGACTTAATTTCTTAAATGATTTAAAAACACCTTTATCAGAATGGGATCAAATTCAACTGTTAGAAGAGTTACAAAAATTTGATGATCAAGAAATACCAGATATTACTTTATGGTTAAAATCTGAAAATGATTATGTAGTAATTTTCGCATTGAAACTTGCTAAAATTTATAATCAGTTTGGAATGAAAGAAATACTTTTAGAATTGCTAAATCATGAAAGTGAAAGAGTAAGACTTGAATTAATTCCTGTTTTAAACCATTTGTATATTGTTGAAGCTAAAGAAGTTTTAAAAAGTAACTTCAGTGAAAGAAGTAGAGAAGAACAAATTGAATTCTTAAAATTATTAGAGAATTTAGGGGATGAAAATGACGAGCATTTTATACTTCAACATATTTATAATAATGATTTTGAAATTAGGTTATCTGCATTAAAAATATTAAAAAATATAAACCTCAGTAAGTTTGAAAATTTAGAATTAACTAAGCCAGAAGCTGAGTTTGTAGAAATGGTTAAATTCATAAAAAATAATTAATTATGGATACGAGTACCGTAAATACAATATTACTTATTTTTCATTATTTTTTTTTCGCCTATGCTTTTGCTGCAATTTCTTCTTACATAATACTTGCAATAATTTCAATAGTTGAAACTATTGAATATAAGAAAAAAAACAAATTTGTTAATTATAAAGAAATTTTATCTTCAGATATAGCACCTTCTATTTCTATTATAGCACCAGCTTATAATGAAAGTTTAAATATTATTGAAAATGTACGATCATTACTATCTAATCATTATGCAAATTATGATGTTATTATTGTAAATGATGGAAGTAAAGATAACAGCCTAGAATTACTGATTGAAGCTTATGATTTAGTAAAAGTAGATTATCTCATCAATCAACAAATTTTAACACAACCAGTAAGAGAAGGTGTTTTTAAATCCAAAAATCCAGCATTTGAAAAACTGATAGTTGTAGATAAAGAAAATGGTGGGAAAGCAGATGCTTTAAATATGGGTTTAAATATTAGTACAAGTAAATATGTTGCTTGTATAGATGTAGACTGCTTGTTATTAGAAGATGCGTTACAAAAAATGATAAAACCCTTTTTAGAATTAACAGAAGTTAAAGTAATTGCAACAGGTGGAGTAATAAGAATTGCAAATGCTTGCATCATTAAAAGTGGTAAATTATTAGATGTAAATATGCCTAAATCAATGCTTGAAAGAGCTCAAATTTTGGAATATATTCGATCATTTTTATTGGGAAGAATGGCTTGGAGCAGATTGAATGGTTTATTGGTAATTTCTGGCGCTTTTGGAATGTTTGATAAAAAAATAGTAATTGAAGTTGGAGGTTATGACACCAATACTGTTGGAGAAGATATGGAAATTATTGTTAGAATGAGAGTACATATGGAAGAACAGAAAAAAAAATATAAAGTAGCATATATTCCCGATCCTTTATGTTGGACTGAGGCTCCAGATAATTATAAAACATTTATATCTCAAAGAAACAGATGGACTAGAGGTACTATTGAAGTGCTTAAAAAACATAGAAGAATAGGGCTAAACCCTAAATATAGATCTTTAGGTCTTGTTAGTTTCCCCTTTTGGTTTATTTTTGAAAGAATGGCTCCAATAATAGAAGTTGTTGGAATTGTTTATTTTTGTATACTTATGGCGCTTAGGGAATTGAGATGGGATTATGCATTTGTGTTTTTTATTTCAGCTTATTTATTTACAGTTCTATTTTCTATAGTTGCTATACTTTCTGAAGAAAACACCTATCATCAATATAAAAAGAAAGGAACAGGGTATAAATTAATAAGAACAATTTTATTGGAACCTTTTCTTTTTCATCCATTTGTATTATATGCTGCAATTAAAGGAAATTTTGATTATTATTTTAACAAGAAGATAAAATGGGGAGTAATGACACGAAAAGGAATGACAAAAGCAGCAGAGAGTAATTAGTAAAACAACTTAATATTAATAACATGAAATTTAAATCTCAAGCTGAAAATATTTATAAATATATCTATTTAACAATTGCATTAATCTGCACATTCTGGTTTTTAAGTTTATTTGAAATTTATATCAACTTTACCAATATTGTAAAAGCTCAAGATTTAGGACATACATTACTTTATAAGTTGCTCAATGATTTTTGGTCTGGGCTAATCATAGGATTGCTGTTTTTACCTTTTTATTTGGTAATTATCTCTTTTTTTAAAAATTTTGGAAAAGTATTTTTTTACATTCTATTTACCTTAGTTGTGCTAGTTCAATTTGGATTGATAAAATACAGCCAAACAACCTTATTAAATTTGGGAGCAGATATTTTAGGATATTCATTTAATGATGTTTATATTACTGTTACCTCTTCCGAAACAATGTCATTCATATATTTTTTACCTTTTATAATTATTTCAACCATCTTTATAAGTGTTATTTATATTTTAAAAAAATATAGTACGCACATACAATTGCTTGCTACTGTCACTATTTTAATAATTCTTTTTGGAAGCATAAAATTAATATTTTCAGAATCTTCAAATGCTGTTTACCAAAACAAAATATATTATTTAGCCAAAGACATTATTAGATTTCAAAATGAAAAAAGTGAACTAAGTAGTTTAGATTTATATAATAGAAACGATTATCCACTTCTAAAACCCTTTAAAGAATCAAAAGACGTATTATCTCCTTTTTTTAACTTGAATGAAGAAAAGCCCAACATAGTAATAATAATTGTTGAAGGGTTAGGAAGTGAATTTGTAGGTGAAAATACGTATGGTGGTTTTACACCATATTTAGATTCGCTTATCTCAAAATCGTTGTATTGGGAGAATTTTGTAAGTACCACGGGTAGAACTTTTGGCGTTATTCCATCATTACTAGGCTCTTTACCTTATGGTGAAACAGGGTTTTTAGAACTGCCAAAAATACCATCACACATTTCATTAATAAGTGTGTTAAAAGCAAACAGTTATACAACATCATATTATTCGGGAGACCAATCAAGTTTTGATAAGAAAGTCAACTTTTTAGAATACAATGGTATAGACCATTTGATTGATGAAAATAAATTTGGGTCAGAATATGTTAAAACAGCAGGTAATTCAGGAGGTTTTTCTTGGGGCTACCCAGATGCTGAAATATTTAAAAAAACCTTAGCTTCATTAGATGGCAAAACCTTACCTAGATTAGATATAATTATGACACTCACCAATCATGAGCCATTTAGCTTCCCTTTAAAAGAGGAATATGAAGTTAAAATTGATAGTATTATAAACACAAATCAAAAATTTAAAATTTCCCCAGAAGACATCATTGCAAATAAAGATATTTATACAAGTTTATATTACACAGATACTTCTATTAAAGATTTTATGGAAGCTTATGCTAAAAGAGAAGAATATAACAATACTATATTTATAATTACTGGCGATCACAGGTTAATACCAATTTCACAAAAAGACAAATTATGTAGATTCCATGTTCCCTTATATATTTTTAGCCCAATGTTAAAGAAATCAGAGAAATTCAAATCTATTTCATCACATTGGGATGTGACACCCAGTTTATTATCTTTCCTAATGAATAATTTCAAATTTAATAATTTGGAAGAAACAACTTGGATGAGTCAAGGGTTAGATACAGCTAAAAATTTTAGAAATATACATCAAATACCATTAATGAGGTATAAAGGAAGTATTAATGATTTTATTTATAAAGATTATTTACTCTCGGATGGGGAACTATATAAAATAAATGAAAATTTTGGAACTTATAAAGTTATAGAAGAAGAGCTCCTTAAAACGGTATTAGATTCATTAAAGGAATTCAAAAAAGTAAATGCATACATTACCCAAAGAAATAAAATTTTTCCTGATTCTCTAAATATTTATATTAAACCAAGCATTGAATTCTCAGCAGGAGAGATTGCAACAATTAAAGAATTAACCCAAGGGTTAAACTTTGATCAAACATTTAAAATTGCCAGAGAAAAAGCATTTAATAAAGAACGTAAAACAGCAAGATTACTTTGTAACTATATTTTAAATGAACTTCCAAATCATGCTGATGCCAGAACTTTAAAAGGAAGAACATTAGCTTGGGATGGAAATTATACTGAAGCTGAAGTTGAATTATTAAATGTAATTAAAAGAAGTCCCTATTATGAAGATAGTTATTTGGCACTTTTAGATTTATATTGGTGGTCTACTCAAGATGAAAAATCAATAGATATAGTTAAAAAAGCACGTGAAAACGAAATACAATCCGCTGCTATTAGTTTTAAATTAGCAAAAGCTTTAAAACGTTTGAACAATTTAGAAGGTGCAACTAAATTAATGGATAGTATATTAGCTATATACCCAGAAAATGAAGAATTCCTAACCTTTAAACAATCCCTATAATGCTATCAAAATCTATTTTAAAATTATTATCATTATTGTTGTTTATTTCAGTTTATCAAAGTTTTGCACAACAAAAGGTATTTAATGGTAATCCCGATACTGCATTTGAAAAAGCACGTGAATTAGCATTTAATAAACAACGTAAACAAGCACAAGATTCCTTATTATTTATTTTAACCAAATATCCAGACTATCTTGATATTCGTTCGTTTTTAGCAAGTACTTATTCTTGGGATGGAGCTTATAAAAAAGCTAGAAAAGAATTCTCTTACGTTTTAAATAAGGATGCAAAAAGAAAAACCGATTGGATAGCAGCCATTAATAATGAATTATGGGGAGAAGTACCATTTAACGCCTTGGAATTGGTGAATAAAGCTTTAGATCACTACCCTAAGGATGTAGATATATTACTTTTAAAAGCGAAGGCAGAAGAAAATTCCAACAATCCAGAAGAAGCTTTACAAACAGTAAAAGCTGTTTTGAGAGATTCTCCAGAAAATCAAAAAGCAAAAGAATACAAGCAGAGTTTAATTAATGGTTTAAGCTTCAACACTATTGGATTTAATTCTTCAATAGACTTGTATTCGAAAAATGAAAGAGATCCAATGCAATACCACACCATAAAATATGGCAGACAAACAAAATATGGGAGTATTACCGCTAAGGTTAATTTCAATCGGAGGTTTCAAACAAATGGCGTTCAATATGAACTAGATATGTATCCTAAAATTTCAAAAGGATTGTATGCATACGTTAGTGCTGGAGTATCTAATACTAGTTTGTTTCCTAGTGTGAGATATGGAGCAGAACTATACAAGTCATTACCAAAATCATTTGAAATATCACTAGGGTTTAGAGGTTTAAAATATACTGAAACTACTACTATATATACAAGTTCGGTTGGCTGGTACACAGGAAATAGCTATTGGTCTTTTCGTACCTACATAACACCTGGAGATGGTGGCTCAAGTAAGTCGGGAACACTTAATTACCGAAAATACAGGAGTGACGCAGAAAACTATTTTAGTATATCAGCAGGTATTGGTTTTTCACCTGAAATAGATCCATTCCCATTAAATGAGAATGAAGAAGCAATATTCGATTTGAAGTCACAAAAATTCAATGTTGGCTATTATTTCACATCTAATAACAAACAACATGCTTGGGGAACTAAGTTTAGCCTTTCTCACGAAGAAAAAAGTTTTTCTTTAGGTGATTATTATTTATTTTATTCACTAGGCGTTTCTTATAATGTAAAGTTTAAATAATATTAGTAAGTTTAATTCCTAATTGCTCAATTAAATAATCTATACGATTTATAAAAGTGCCATTAATAATTGGTAAATTATAATTATATTGCTAACGTTTCAAAAAATAATCTATGTTAGAGTTAGCAGGTATTATAATTTTAGGGATTATTGCGCAATGGTTTGCTTGGAAATTTAAGTTACCAGCCATATTACCTTTAATTTTAATTGGGTTAATAGTCGGTCCCTTTTCAACCTTATTATCTAGTGATGGTTCTAAATGGATTGAACCTGTATGGAACGGAACTGATGGATTATTTCCAGGAGAAAAATTATTTAGTTTTGTTTCTTTAGCTATTGGAATTATTCTTTTTGAAGGTGGTTTAACTCTTAAAAAGGAGGAAGTACTAAATGTTGGTCCAGTTATCTTGAAATTGATTACGTTAGGAGCAGTAATAACTTTTTTTGGTGCTGGAATTGCTGCACATTTTATATTTGACTTAAGTTGGGCAATTTCATTTTTATTTTCTGCGCTAATTATAGTTACAGGTCCTACTGTTATTGCACCAATACTTCGAAACATTCCTTTAAAAAAAGACATTTCTGCAGTATTAAAATGGGAAAGTATATTAATAGATCCTATTGGTGCATTGGTAGCTGTTTTGGTTTTTGAATTTATAAGTGTAGGTGAAGGTTATGCATATACCAAAGAGGCTTTAATTGAATTTGCGAAAATTGTAGTTATTGGTGTTTCCATTGGTTTTACATTTGCTTATGGATTATATTACGCCATAAAAAAAAGCTTAATTCCTCATTATTTGCTGAATGTTGCAACCCTAGCAAGTGTTCTCTTTGTTTTTGTATTGTCTGATTTTTTCGCTCACGAATCTGGATTACTTTCAGTAGTAATTATGGGAATGGTTTTAGGAAATAAGAAAGCAAAAGAGTTGAAAGGGATACTTTATTTTAAAGAATCAATTAGCGTATTGTTAATTTCAATTTTGTTCATTTTGCTTTCAGCAAATATTAATATTAACGATTTATATTTATTATATAGATGGGAATCGTTAATGCTTTTTTCAGTTGTTATTTTTGTTTTAAGACCTTTAGGCGTTTTCTTAAGCACTATAAATTCCGGTTTAAAAATCAATGAAAAAATATTTATTAGTTGGGTTGGACCACGAGGTATAGTTGCTGCAGGTATTGCTTCATTATTTGGACTTAAATTAACAATGCAAGGGGAACCAGGGGCTCAATATATTACACCTTTGGTTTTTATGATAGTTTTAGGAACAGTACTTTTAAACGCTACTACAGCCAGATTGTTTGCTAAAATGTTTGGTGTTTTTTTAAAATCATCAGATGGTATTTTAATTGCGGGTGCTTCAGGTTTTTCAAGATTAATAGCTACTTATTTACAACAAAATAATAGGCGTGTCGTGTTAATAGATAGTAACCCTAAAAGTATTGAAAAAGCAAAAGCATTGGGCTTAGAGGCAATTGAAGGAAATGTATATGCCGATGATTTAATAGATAATATTGAATTGAATGACGTTGGTTTTTTACTAGCCTTAACGGCAAGTGCATCTGTTAACAGATATGTTTTAGAAAAATTTTCTGAAGAATATGGTGAGAATGGTTCTTTTAGGTTAATTTCTACTGAGGAAATGCTGGAAGGAAAACATAAGCCCGATATTAATTTATTTACTCATAATGATGATTATATTAATTTAAGCGAAGTGGTAAGGGATTTCCCTTTTATTCATGAAGTTGAAATTGAATCTAAAGAAAATTATAAAAAATTATTAAAGAAAGTTAACTTTGAAACACATGCAATTCCAGTTTTTATTAAAGATAAAAATGGAGGAATCCATATTATATCATCTTTATTAAATGATGATATCATTGAAAAAGGAAATAAGTTAATGTATGTAGGAAAAGAAATAGGTTAACCTAAATAAGTGCCAACATATGAAAACATTAAAAAAAGTTGGAATTTCACTACTAGGAATTATTGCAATTGCATTAATTACGGCATTATTTGTTTCAAAAGATGCAAGCTATGACAAATCAATTATCATTAATGCTCCAGTTGAAGTTGTTTGGCAACATGTAGCAACTTTTGAGGCTCAAGGTAAATGGAGCCCTTGGAGCGTATACGACCCTGAAATTAAACAAGAATTAATAGGTATTGATGGTGCAGTAGGAGCTAAACAAAGTTGGGAAAGTGAGCATGAAAAAGTTGGGAAAGGGGAACAAACTATTTTTAATATGGTTCCAAATTCTATTATTGAAACAGATTTAAAGTTTTATGTTCCTTACGAAAGTGAAGCAAAAGGATTTATTAAGTTAGAATTAGAAGGAAGTGGAACTAAAGTAACGTGGGGATTTAAAAGCGTTATGCCTTACCCTTTTAATTTAATGAAATTATTTATGGACTTGGATGAAATGATGGAGGAAGATTGGAATTTAGGATTGAATAAATTAAAAGAATTAAGTGAAGATTAACTTTTTCAGAAAATAATTTTCTTAATGTTTTAAAATAAAAAGAGTAGCTAATCAAATTGTTTAGCTACTCTTTTTTAATATATAAAATATTTTATTTTTCGTTTTTCCAATAACGTGGGTTTGTTTCTTCAGAAACCTGATTCCAATAGTCTTGGTTCACAATGTGCCCATCAAACGTTTTTAATTTACGTTGAAAAACCCAAATGGTTGGATTAAATACCATATCTGTTGTAGCAACAGTATATAATTGAGGCTCTTCTTCCGTTTTTCTTTTTTCTTCGTCAATTATTATTTCAAAACCGTTATGTTCTAATAATTTTTTTAAAAAATCTTTACGGTTTTCATCAATCTTTTTTTCAACAAAAGTAACTCTTGTATCTCCAATACTTCCAAATGAATGCTTTCCTTCTAATCCCATAACTTCTTAATTATAAATGCTACTTAATTCGTAAATATATTCATATAACGGGCTATATAAACCTAATACTACAATACCAATTACCGTAATTATTAAGCCTAAACGCATATATAATTTATTCTTAAAAAACGGAATTGGATTTTCACCTTTTCTTAAAAACATTGCTCTTACTACTAATAAATAGTAATATAAAGATATAGTTACATTCACCACTGCTAAAAATACTAATAAGTAATAACCCTCACTTGCTGCTGCTGTGAATAAGAAAAACTTACCAAAGAAACCTGCAACTGGCGGAATACCAGCCAACGAGAACAATGCTAAAAGCATTACTAAACTTAATTTAGGATTTGTTCTGTACAAACCTTCATAATCAGTCATATTTTCTTTCCCTGTTTTTGAAGAAATTGCTTGAACAACACCAAAAGCAGCTAAATTTGAGAAGATGTAAATCATCACAAAATAAACAACTGTAGCAGTTCCTAATTGTGTACCAGCTATTAAACCAAGTAATATAAATCCAGCTTGTGCAATAGATGAAAAAGCTAAAAAGCGTTTCATATTTTGTTGACGTATTGCAAATAAGTTACCAATAAACATTGTGGCAATTGCAATTACATATACCATATTTTCCCAAACGTGCATTAAAGGTTTAAAAATGGTAAATAATAAAATCATTAAAATAAATACTGCAGCTCCTTTTGAAATTACTGACAAATATGAAGCAACACTAATTGGTGCACCTTCATAAACATCGGCAGTCCAGAAATGAAATGGCACTAATGATATTTTAAACGATAAGCCTGAGAAAAATAAAATAAAACCTAAAATAGTTAAGTTACTTGCCGAAATAGTTCCAATAATATCGTGAAAAAATATTGAGCC
>NZ_CALAEQ010000048.1 GCF_937891065.1 uncultured Lutibacter sp.
CAATGCGTGAGTCAATTCCCCCAGCAAGCCAGTATAATTAAAATAATATTTCATATAAATTTATAGGAGGATGAAACTTAACTTTAAGAAAGTTATTATATAACATATATAATAAGCAACTTAAAAAAGCTCTATAAACATACATACTGGGGATAAAAACAATTTTTTGAGGTTTAAACAGTGAGGTTATTTCAATTATGACAATCCTGAAATTATTAACGTATACATTTATAATTTCACATCTAAGATAAATACTAATTTGTCTTTTAAAAAGTATTTTTTCTCTTAATTTGCCAAATGCAAGTTTTTATTAATAATTGGAAATAAACGTATGTTTTTTATGTTACTATAGTTACACAACTAACTGTTTACCAGCAAAATAAATCGTAAAATTTTAATTATTTAACACATATTTAAACAAAAAAACCCGCTAAATGCGAGTTTTTTTGTTTAAATATTATTTTTTTTTTAAATTATCTTGTAAATAACAACTCTCTATATTTTGTTAATGGCCATAATTCATCATCAATCATCAGCTCTAATTTATCGCAATGATACCTTATTTCTTCAAAAAATGGTTTTACTTTAAAACAGTATGCTTCAGCCATAGCTTCTACGTTTTCTAATTTATTAGCTTTTTTACGAGCATTAATCATTTTATCAATTTTTGAGTGAATTCCTTCAATATGTTCAGAAATTAATTTAATTAATTTAATTTGCTCTGATGCATGCTTGTCAAAATCATTTTCAAAAATCTCTTTCAAACCTGTAACATTTTTAATTAACAAATTTTGATAACGAACTGCAGTTGGTACTATATGGTTACCAGCAATATCACCTAATACACGAGATTCTATTTGTATTCGTTTGGTATATTCTTCCACTTCAATTTCATAACGAGCTTCAACTTCAACTTCACTCATTACATTCATCTCTTTAAATAAGGCAATCGTCTTTTTAGAAACTCTTTCTTTTAATGCTTCAGGCGTAGTTTTATTATTACTTAAACCTCTTTTTTTAGCTTCTTTTTCCCAAGCATCTCCATAACCATTTCCTTCAAACAAAATATTTCTTGATGCTTTTATGTATTCTCTTAAAATATTAAAAATGGCTTCATCTTTCTTTAAATCATTTTTTTCAATTAAAGCATCTACTTCAATTTTAAAATCTTTTAACTGTTTTGCAACTATCGTATTCAACACTGTCATTGGGTTTGCACAGTTCGCAAATGAACCAACAGCTCTAAATTCAAATTTGTTTCCTGTAAACGCAAAAGGTGATGTTCTATTTCTGTCAGTATTATCTAACAATAAATCTGGAATTTTACCTACTACATTTAATTTAAGGTCTGTTTTTTCTTCAGGTGAAAGTTTACCTTTAGTTACCCCTTCTAATTCTTCTAATACTTTAGTTAATTGTTGTCCTATAAATACCGAAATAATTGCTGGTGGTGCTTCATTAGCTCCCAATCTGTGATCATTATTTGCTGATGCAACTGATGCTCTTAATAATTCTTCATAATCATGTACCGCCTTAATTGTATTGATAAAAAACGTTAAAAATTGAAGATTACTCATTGGAGTTTTACCTGGGCTTAATAAATTAATGCCCGAATCGGTTGAAAGCGACCAGTTATTATGCTTCCCAGAGCCATTTACACCGGCAAAAGGCTTTTCATGAAGCAATAATACAAGATCGTGACGAGAAGCTACTCTTCCCATAACATCCATTAATAAGGAGTTATGATCTACAGCTAAGTTAGCTTCTTCATAAATAGGAGCTAATTCAAACTGATTTGGAGCTACCTCATTATGACGTGTTTTAACTGGTATACCTAATAACATACATTCTACTTCTAACTCACGCATATAATTTAACGCTCTAGTTGGTATAGAACCAAAGTAATGATCGTCTAATTGTTGCCCTTTCGCAGGAGAATGACCTAATAAAGTCCTTCCTGTTAAAAGAATATCTGGGCGGCTATTTGCCAATGATTTATCTATTAAAAAGTATTCTTGTTCCCACCCAAGTGATGAAGTTACTTTTTTTACATTTTTATCAAAATATTTACAAACCGCTGTTGAAGCATCATCTATAGCAGTTAAAGCTCTTAACAATGGTGTTTTATTATCTAAAGCCTCACCTGTGTATGCAACAAAAATAGTTGGAATACATAAGGTAGTTCTAAAAATAAATGCTGGAGACGTAGGATCCCAAGCAGTATATCCACGAGCCTCAAAAGTATTTCTAATACCTCCGTTTGGAAAACTTGAAGCATCTGGTTCTTGTTGTACTAATTGATCTCCTCCAAATTTTTCAATAGCCATTCCCCCTCCAATAGTTTCAAAAAAAGCATCATGCTTTTCAGCAGTTGCACCAGTTAATGGCT
>NZ_CALAEQ010000049.1 GCF_937891065.1 uncultured Lutibacter sp.
ATTTTTCATTCCTCTAAAATAAGACAAAAGAGTATTCAATTAGTAATTTATTTTAGTTTTATGGTATCGGTGAAGGAACTTGATTATTTTATCCACAAGTTCCATAAAGTCTTATAAATGCGAGTTTAAAATTGCGTGGTTCAAGTTCTAACTAAAATTGTTTTCTTCTGTTTTTCTTGCATCAATAATTATTTCGGGCGGGTATTTGTACAATTCTAAAATTTTTATAGCATTTCTGGTTTTCAATTTTCCACTTTTTAATTTATGATCAAAAAATAGTTTTTCACTTTCTATTTGTTCACTAAAATGATATAATTCGTAATTTTCCTTTACTAATAAATCTGTTAATTCAATATCATGGGTTGAAACTAAAACTAGATGATTTTTTTTATTAAGGTATGATAAAATGGCTTTTCCACCAGAAATTCGTTCAATAGTGTTCGTTCCTTTAAAAATTTCATCTAACACAAATAAACAATTTTCATCATTTTTTGCAGCGTCTACTAATTCTTTTATAGTTAAAACTTCTTCTAAATAATAGCTTGTGTTATCCAATAAATCATCAGTGATTCTAATTGATGAATAAACTTTTAAAAAGGGAGCGGTATATTCTTTTGCAAAACACACATTTAAAGTTTGAGCCAAAATACTGTTAATAGCAATGGTTCTAATAAATGTGGTTTTACCAGACATATTTGAGCCAGTTAATAAAAGACTATTATCAATTAAGTTTATGTTATTTGTAATACAGTTTTCAATTAAAGGATGATAAATTTCTGTTGAAATGAGTTGTTTTTCTTTAGTGAAATTAGGCATACAAATTTTATTTTCACCTGCTTTTAAGGATGCCGTTGAGATTGCAGAATCAATTTCACCGATAAAGCAGAACATTTTTTCAATGCTATTTTTTTCTTTAGTGATGGAATCAATGAAACTAAAAAAGAGAATATATTCAACCATAAATTGAATTTTTATCAATTCAATTATCAACCAAAAAAATAATGCATATTCATTGCTTAATTGCTTTTCAAACCCAATAAACTCGGTTTTTGTTTGAATAGTACTTACTTTTTTAATAAAAGATAAATCAGAAAAATGTTGTTTAATTTCATCAAATGATGAAAGTTCTTTGCTTACTTTTAAAGCTCTAGAAAGTTGATAAACAGCATTTGTGTAGTATGTTACGTTTTCTTTGTTTTTATAATGAAAAATGGTATTTATAATAAAAATAGGAAGTAAAAAAAGTGAAAAGACAGGATTGAAAAAAGTTAGAACTACCAATAAAACTGAAGTAAACGATGAAGCATAAATAAATTTTAAATAGGCAGGTTTTTCAATAGGTTTATCGGTGATAAGCTTTTCTAAGTCATAAGAATTATTAGAATTTATTTTAGATAAACTTAATTGACTTTTAAGTCGTAATGTATCATTGTTTAAAAACAAATTACTTAATAAATCAAACTTTAATAAACGCTCAATACTACCAATAGTTCTCAATTTAAAATATAAATATTGTTGACCAATTTTGGAAGAGGTTCTATCAATAAATTTAAATAGTTCATCTATATCTAAATCAATTTTAATTTTTTCAGAGAGTACATGGAAAGCTTTATTTTTATGTTCATTATTTTCAAAATATGCTCCAATAACATAAAAATTAAAATAATCATTACTTTTAGGGTTTCCCCAATTCTCAATGAACCTTTTTTTTAACTTGGCTAATTTTTTTTTGTTAGCATAGTTACTATATAGAAATACAATTATTAAAACAAATAGGAATCCTAAAATCCAATTCATAGCTTTTTTATTTTAGTCTAACTTTTCAATGAAATATAAATTGAATTAACGAATCTTCCACTTATTTGGAATTTTACAAATAGGAATAGGATCCATTTTGTGTTTATTAGCTCGGTTTCTTTGTTTATAAATGGTAAATACTTCTTGCTCTCTATCTTCAAAATCAGTAGTAGTTTTTCCTAATTCGTCTTGTTCCATTGCCCATTCTAATTCATCATAACTTGCACCAATTTGATCTTCATCAGTACGGCTATCTCCAAATAAACCATCGGTAGGTTGCGCAATTTGTATTGCAGTTGAAATATTTAAATATTTCGCTATTTCATAGACTTCAGATTTCATTAAATCAGCAATCGGACTTAAATCTACACCGCCATCACCATATTTTGTAAAAAAACCAACACCAAAATCTTCTACTTTATTACCGGTTCCAGCAACTAAGTAGCCGTTTAAACCTGCAAAATAGTATAAGGTTGTCATTCTTAAACGAGCTCGTGTATTTGCTAATGATAAATTTACTGTTGCTGATTCTTCAACTTCAGGAATTACAGATTTAAACTCTTCAAAAGAGGAAGTTAAATTTACTTCAATAGAGCTAATATGATTAAAACGATTTTTAAGTTGTTCAATATGCTCTTTGGCTCTAGAAACTTGATTTTCACCTTGATGAATAGGCATTTCTACGCATAACACAGGAAATCCTGTTTTTGCACACAATGCTGAGGTAACTGCAGAATCAATTCCGCCTGAAATTCCAATTACAAAACCATTCACTTTTGCAGTCGTAGCATAATTTTTTAACCAATCAACAATATAATCAACAACTTTTTCTGTATTCATACTTAAACTTTTTTAGTAATTTTAGCGTTTTAAAAAATAGAATTGTAAATATAGAAATTAATGAAGAGATTAGTTGTTCTGGTAATTATTTTATTAGTGATAGTTTCCTGTAAAAATAAAGCTGCGAAAAAAGTGGATGTTTCTGGTATTAAAGTCACTTTTTCTATTGATAGGTTTGAGCAAAAATTTTATAAAGCGAATGAGAAAACGCTTCCAGCTGTTAAAAATCAATATCCTTATTTATTTCCACCTCAAAATGATAGCATTTGGTTGAATAAAATTATAAATGAGGCTGAATTATTTCAAAAATCTCAAGAAGTTTTTAAGGATTTTGAATCAGAAAAATTGCAAATAGAAGATTTGTTTAAACATGTAAAATATTATCATGCCAATTTTGAATCGCCTAAAATTGTAACGTTAATAACAAATTTAGATTACGAAAATAAAGTGGTTTATGCGGATAGTTTGTTATTTGTTTCTTTAGATATGTATTTGGGCAAAGACAGTGACGTTTATCAAGATTTTCCGTTGTATATAGCTCAGAATTTTGATAAATCACATTTAGTGGTGGATATTGCTAAAAGTATTAGTGAACGTTATTTTATTACCAATAAAAGCCGTCAGTTTATTGATTTAATGATTAATGAGGGAAAGAAGATGTATCTAATTGATAGTTATTTACCTTCAGTTTCTGATGCTCAAAAAATGGGTTATGCTGTTGAAAAATTAGATTGGGTTGAGGCCAACGAATCTCAATTGTGGAAATACTTTATTGAAAATAAATTGCTGTATAGTACAAATTCAAATTTATACACTCGTTTTATAGCAAATGCTCCCTTTTCAAAATTTTATATTGATATAGATAAGGAGTCGCCAGGTAGCGTTGGCGTTTATATTGGTTGGCAAATTGTACGTTCTTATATGAATAATAATGATGTAACTTTGCAGCAACTTTTACAAACAAATACGGAAGAAATTTTTAAAAAGTCAAAATATAAACCAAAGAAATAATGGCAATAAAAAACACATCAAAAATTGAAATTACTGTAGGATTAGATGAAAATAAAATTCCTGAAAAATTACATTGGACAGCTCAAGATAGTGATATTATTAACCAAGAGGCTAAAGCTGTAATACTGGCTGTTTGGGATGAAAAAACAAATGATACACTTCGTATGGATTTGTGGACAAAAGAGATGCAAATTGATGAAATGAAACAGTTTTTTCATCAAACATTAGTGTCTATGGCAAATACTTTTGAGCGTGCAACTAACGATACTAAAATGACCGCAACTATGAAAGATTTTTGTGATTATTTTGCTGAAAAATTAGAGTTGAAAAAGAAGTAATTGTTTTCAAACTGTCACACTGAGTGTGTCGAAGTGTTTTTTAAATAGTAATTACTATAAAAGGTCTTCGATAAGCTCAGACAGACAATAAAAGAATCTATTCTACATTCTTAATAAGGTCAATAATTTCTTTGTAATCTTCAGGATTGTTTAAAAAATCTTTGTTAGAAACATCAATGATTAAAGTTTTTAAATTTTCTTCAGTTTTAATAAAAGTTGAATAACCACGGTGAATTTTATCTAAATATTCTGGAGCAATATTTTGTTCGTAATTTCTACCACGTTTCTTTATATTTTCTAATAAACGAGGAGTTTCTTGATACAGGTAAATGTACAAATCGGGTTTTGAAATTTCTTTATACATAATGTCAAACATTTTCCGATATAAAAAATATTCTTCTTTTTGTAAAGTAACTTGAGCGAAAATTAATGATTTAAAAATGTAATAATCAGAAACGATAAAATTTTTAAATAAATCAAATTGTGCTAAATCATCTGAAAGTTGTTGATATCTGTCTGCTAAAAAACTCATTTCTAAAGGAAATGCATAGCGTTCATTATCTTCATAAAACTTAGGTAAAAACGGATTGTCAGCAAAACGCTCTAAAATAACTTTTGCATTAAAATCCTCAGCAATCATATTAGTTAACGTTGTTTTCCCAGCGCCAATATTTCCTTCAATAGCAATATAATTGAACTTTTCAGACAAGCAAATAGGTCTTTTTAACTTTAAATTCGTGTTTTCAATTTCGCTTTTGTCAATACAATTTGTAAGACAAACCTGTAAGCGTTGTTTTTCAATGGGATGAATTAAATTTGGAGCAATTTCAGCTAAAGGAACCATTACAAATTTTCGGTTTAGCATCTCTTTATGAGGAACAATTAATTCTTTTGAAAAAATTATTTCATTTTCAAAAAGTAACACATCAATATCTATGGTTCGGGCTTTATATTGCTTTTCTGAAGTTCTCTTTCTTCCTAAAAAAAGTTCAATTTTATGAATTTCTTTTATTAAATTTTCAGGATTCAAACCTGTTGAAACTTGCACGCAAATATTATAAAAATCTTCACTGTCAAAACCCCAAGAAGCCGTTTTGTAAATCGAAGAAATTTTAGCAACTGAGCCAATTTTTTCATCAATTAAATCAATGGCTTGTTGTAAATTTTCAAGCTTGTTTCCTAGGTTGCTTCCTAATGATAAATATGTAGTTCTCGCTATATGCATAAAGTAAATACAAAGAAAAGAAAAGTATCATTTAAATACATATATTTGTGACTCAACTTATAAACATTTTGTAATTTTTTAAATTATAAATTCAACTTTTTAATTATGAACTTTTTAAGAAATTTATTAGCATCAATTTTAGGAACATTTATAGTTTTTGGGATAATTTTAATCTTATTCTTTGCAATTATTTCAGTAATGGCTTCATCAGTTGGAGACCTTAAGGCGGTAGATTTAAAAAGTAATTCAGTTTTAGAGTTAAAATTGGAGGCTTTAGTTAAAGACTATGCTCCAAAAAGTGATGACCCATTTGATAAAATTTTCGGTTTTGAGGACGATAAAATTGGCTTAAATGCAATTTTAAACGCCATTGAAAATGCGAAAGATGATGAAAACATAAAAGGAATAAGTATCACAACTTTAGGTGTAAATGCTGGGATTGCACAAACACAAGCTATTAGAAATAAATTATTAGAATTTAAAGAATCAGGAAAATTTATAAAAGCATATGCGGATATTTATGATCAAAAATCGTATTATTTTAGTTCGGTAGCAGATTCTATTTTTTTGAATCCTGTTGGCGCAATTGATTTTAAAGGTTTGTCTTCGGAAATATTATTTTATAAAGATTTAGAAGATAAATCGGGTGTAAAAATGGAAGTAATTAGACACGGGAAATATAAAAGTGCTGTTGAACCATTTTTATACAATGAAATGAGTGATGATAACAGAAATCAAATTACAATATTTTTAAAGTCTATTTGGGATGAAATGCTTGCTGAAATTTCTAATAGTAGAAATTTAACTGTTGAAGAATTAAATTTGGTTGCTGATAATTTGTTAGCAAGAAATGCAAACTTAGCTATTGAAAATAAAATAATTGATGGCGCAATTTATGTTGATGAGTATACTAATAAATTGAAAATTGCCTCTGGGATTTCTATAGATGAAGATTTAAATAAAATTTCAATTTCAGATTATATTTCTATCGGAAAAGGAAGAATAATATCAACTGCTTCTGATAAAATAGCTGTTATTTATGCACAAGGCGAAATTATTTATGGCAAAGGTGATGAAAATTTAATAGGTCAGGATTTAATTATAAAAGCTCTAAAAAAAGCTAGAAAAGATAAAAATGTAAAAGCGATAGTTTTAAGGGTGAACTCACCAGGAGGAAGTGCTTTAGCTTCAGAATTAATTTGGAGAGAATTAGAATTAACAAAAGAAACCTTACCATTGGTTGTATCAATGGGAAATGTTGCAGCATCAGGTGGTTATTATTTGTCGTGTAATGCAGATAGAATTTTTGCTGAACCTACTACAATTACTGGCTCTATTGGTGTTTTTGGAGTGATTCCTAATTTAAGCAACTTGGCAAAAACAATAGGAATTAATGCAGAACAGGTAAGTACAAATACAGGAGCTAATTACAGTGTTTTTGAACCAATGACAGATGAATTTAGATCTGTTACAACTGAAGGTGTTGAAGCAGTTTATACTACATTTTTAGAAAGGGTTTCTAAAGGTAGAAATATGTCAATTCAGGCTGTTGATAGTATTGCTCAAGGTAGAGTTTGGAGTGGAGTAGATGCTTTAAACAATGGATTAGTTGATGAATTAGGAAATTTAGATGACGCTATTTTATATGCTGCAGAATTGGCTGAAATAACAGATTTTAAAGTACGTAATTACCCAAGTTATAAAGTAGAATTAGAAGATAGATTTAACAATTTTCCTTTTATGAAAACGAAAGAAAAAGTTTTAATAGAAGAGCTAGGTGAAGCAAACTACAAAATATATCAAACCATAAAACAATTTTCTAAATTAAAAGGAGTTCAAGCTAGAATGCCTTATTTGATAGATATTCAGTAACTAATTTGAATGTTGGTTATTTTTGTTCAACCAATTGTTTCATTTCGTTTCTATATTTTAAAGGACTTTTTCCTGTAAACTTTTTGAATAATTTATTGAAGTGAGAAAAATTATTAAAACCACTTTCAAAACAAATATCAGTAATACTGGTTGGGTTTTCAGCTAATAATTTTGTTGCGTGTACTATTCTAAACTCATTCACAAATTGAGTAAATGTTTTTCCTGTTGATTTTTTAAAATACCTACAAAATGCAGGAACTGTCATGCTTACTTTATCTGCAATTTCATTTAAAGGTATTGGTTGTTTAAAGTTTTTATTCACATGTCCAAAAATAATATCTATCTTTTTATTGTCCTGTGGTTCTATTTCAAAGGCAAAACCATCAACATTAAGTAAAGAATAATTTTTAGATGACGCTAAATCTTTTAGTATTTCTAGAAAATAAATAACCCGTTCTAATCCTTCCTTATTTAGTAAGTTTTCAATTTTATGTCCAACTATATCTTTTGTATCTCTTTCGAAAAGAATCCCTTTTTTTGCTCTTTCAAATAAGGTTTTAATTAATTTTGCTTCAGGAATTTTTAAAAAATCATTTCCTAAAAAATCTTCTTTAAATTGGATAATGGTTTCTGATCCGTTAGTGGTAAATCTATCAGTAAAACCACTATGAGGCAAACTTGCACCAATTAAAATTAACTGACTATTGTCAAAATATGACAAATGACTACCAATATGCCTTTTCCCTTTTGCATTATTTATATAAACTAATTCAAGCTCAGGATGAAAATGCCAAGTAGGTAATTTGTTTTCAACCATTTTAGTATGTTGCTTTACTCGCATAGAAGTTCCAAACTCTGGAATTATCTTTTCAAATGAAGGCTTTGTGTTTTTCATGTCAAATTTGTTTATCCAAAAGTAGGTATTAAAATTTCAGATTTTAGATGTTTATTTCGCTTCTTTATGTGCTATTTTAACCTTAATTACAACATTGTTTATTTTTAAACTATTTTTTATGTTAATATAACATATAAATATGAAAAATTAGAAACTATTTTCTTGAAAGATTGTGTCTAATTTTGTCTTGTCTAATTATTAAAATAGAAAATTATGAAAAATTTATTTAAAAGAAGTTTACAAGTAGTAGTCTTATTTACATTGCTAGGAAGTAATGCAATGAGCAATGATAATAACCCGAGCAATAATCTTATTGTTGTAAATGGTAAGTTAGTTGATATAACGTTAAAATATAATGATGGAGATTTAAAGATTAACATTAATGATAGTTTTGGGTATGTTTTGTATAATGATATTTATAAAGGAGCAAGTTTTACTAGAAAATTTGATTTAACATCTTTACCGAATGGAAGTTATTATTTTGAAATTGAAGGGCAAACAAGAATTAGTAGGATTCCTTTTAATGTAAATTCAACCAATGTTGATTTTCTAAAAGATGAAGAGTCAGTTTTCTTTAAACCGATTGTTAGAATGCAAGACAATACTATTTTGATTTCAAAAATAACTTTAAATAATGAAAAATTAAATTTAGAGCTTTATGATGAAGATTTAAATTTGTTATACACTGAAGAATTAGTAGGTGATATTCAATTACAAAGAGGTCTTAATATTTCAAAACTTATGGTTGGTGAATACAAATTAGTGATGAACAGTGAAAAGAGAAAATTTGAACAAAAAGTGAAAAAGAGAAAGTAATATTTTAATTAAGTTAAGTTTAAAAGGAGGTTTTATTCACAAAGCCTCCTTTTTTTAGTTTCTAATATATGTTACAAAACTATAATCATATTTGTTTTTTTCATCTGCTTTAAAATCTTCTCTTAAAATTTCTTTCCAAACGGTTGTATCTATTTTTGGAAAAAAAGCATCTGCTTCAAATTGATGATGCACAAAAGTTAAGTCTAATTTATCTGCAATTTCAATGGCTTGGGTGTAAATTTCTGCTCCACCTAAAATATAAGGATTTTCGTCATCTTTTGAAGCTTCTATAGCTTGCTGTAAAGAGTTTACAATAATACAGCCTTCTGCTTTAAAATTACTATTGCGTGTAATAATAATATTGGTTCTGTTTGGTAATGGTTTTCCTAATGATTCAAACGTTTTTCGGCCCATAATCACATGGTGATTAGAAGTTACTTTTTTAAACCGTTTTAAATCTACTGGTAAATACCAAATTAATTGATTGTCTTTTCCTAGTGCATTTTTTTCAGCTATCGCAGCTATAATTGTTATCATTTTTTTGTTGAATTGTTTTGGGAGTTTTTTTTTAATTCGGAAGCATATTGTTCACTTTCGGTTTTTAGTTTTGCTTCTTGGATTATTTCTTTTTCTAATTGAGCTATTTTAACTTCTTGTTTTAATACTAATCTATCAGTTTGTTTACGTTCCCAATCTCTTCCCATAAAACGATTGGTAATAAAAACGTTGATAAAATGTAATATAAAAAAGAACAACCATAAAAGGATTGCCCAAATAAACCAATTAGTAAAAAGAGACTCGTCAATTTTTAAATACTTGTTAAGGAAAATTAAATAGATAGAGCCAACTACAAATACGATAAAATGAAAATACAAACGTTTTTTTTGTTTTACACGATATCGTGCATTTTCATATAATTCATGTTGTTCATTCATAGCATTAATTATTACATACTTTTAACCCATTCTTTAATGTAACCACTAAAATCTTCGGTTTCATTCATTTCTTGATTTTGTAAATTTTCATGAGCAAAATTCAAAAATTTTAAAATATTTTCATCAGAAGTGTTGAAAATAAGTTCAAGAGATTTTAATAAGTTAACGTCATCAATTTCAATGATTCGTTTTATTATTTTATTTTTTAATTGTAGTGTGTCCATTATTAATTCTTTTTGATAGCTATAAAATTATTAAATGATTTTCGATTAATGCATTAAAAATATCTTAATATTTTAGTAAACGAGCTATTTTAGCTTTCAGTATATAATTATTATGAATTATTAAACGGAAACGCGACCTTTAATATGCGGATGTGGATTGTAACTTGTTAATGTGAAATCTTCAAATGTAAAATCAAATATATTTTTTATGGAAGGATTTATTTCAATTTTTGGTAATTCTTTAGGTTCTCTAGATAATTGTAAATCAATTTGTTCACTGTGGTTGTTGTAAATGTGTGCATCACCAAACGTATGAATAAAATCACCAGGCTTTAAATCACAAACTTGAGCCATCATCATAGTAAATAAAGCGTAAGATGCAATATTAAAAGGAACTCCTAAAAAAATATCGGCACTACGTTGGTATAATTGACATGATAACTTTCCATCAGTTACATAGAATTGAAAAAAAGCGTGACAAGGAGGTAAAGCTGCTTTTCCATTTGCAACATTTTCTGAAAATGATAAAGATGTATCTGGTAAAACACTTGGATTCCAAGCGGAAATTAACATTCTTCTACTATCTGGATTTGTTTTAATAGTTTCTATTACTTCTGTAATTTGATCTATTCCTTCACTATTCCAATTTCGCCATTGGTGTCCGTAAACAGGTCCTAAATCACCATTTTCATCAGCCCAAGCATCCCAAATTTTTACATTATTTTCTTTTAAATATTCAATATTGGTATCGCCTTTTAAAAACCATAGCAACTCATAAATAATAGATTTTAAATGTAGTTTTTTAGTAGTTAACATTGGAAATCCTTCACTTAAATCAAAACGCATTTGATATCCAAAAACACTTTTAGTTCCAGTACCAGTTCTATCTTCTTTTACAATTCCGTTATCACGAACGTGTTTTATTAAGTCTAAATATTGTTTCATGTTGTTGTTTATAAGTTTAATTGTTATAATGTTAATTTACACGATTCAACAATTAAACAATTACACCTTAATTACCCTATAATCATCCCCGCAATTGTAGCTGATAATAATGAAGCTAAGGAACCACCAATTAGTGCTTTTATACCAAACTCTGATAATGTTTTACGTTGCCCTGGGGCTAAAGAACCAATACCTCCAATTTGTATACCAATTGAAGCGAAATTCGCAAAACCACATAGCATATAAGTTGCCATGATTACAGATTTACTATAGGTAAAGTGAGTTAAGTTTGCTACATTTTTTAATTCAGCAAGTTGAATATATCCTACAAATTCGCTCGCAGCTAATTTAACTCCTAATAATTGTCCCATTAACATCATATCTTCTTTAGCAACTCCAATTAACCACATAAGCGGAGCAAATATGGTTCCTAAAATAGATTCTAATGAGAATTTTTGATAAGGTGTATAAGTTGCCACCAAATCATTAAGGTTCGTAATATCACCAACCCAACCTAAGATACCATTTAACATGGCAATAATAGCAACAAAAACTAATAGCATAGCGGCAACATTAGCAGCTAATTTTAAGCCTTCAGTTGTTCCGTTTGCAATTGCATCTAAAATATTTGATCCAATTTTATCTTGTGAAACTTTCACATCTGTATTAATTTTTTCGGTTTGTGGGTACAACATTTTAGCAACCACAATAGCTCCAGGGGCAGCCATTACAGATGCGGCTAATAAATGTTTTGCATAATGTAAACGTAAAACAGGATCATTTCCACCTAAAAAACCAATATACGCAGCTAAAACACCACCAGCAACAGTTGCCATCCCACCAATCATTACTAATAATATTTCTGAACGATTCATGCGTTCTAAATAAGCTTTAATCATTAAAGGAGCTTCTGTTTGTCCTAAAAATATATTTCCTGCAACAGATAAACCTTCAGCACCAGATATTTTCAATAATTTAGTTAAAACTAATGCCATTCCTTTTACAACAATTTGGATAACTCCTAAATAAAATAATAAAGATGTTAATGCTGAAAAAAAGATAATTGTTGGTAAAATTTGAAAAACAAATATGAATCCATAAGATTCAATATTCATTAAACCTCCAAATAAAAATTCGCTTCCAGCCATTGTATAATCTAGAATATTAGTAAATATTCCTCCAACAAATTCAAAACCACTTTGTATAAAAGGTACTTTTATAACCCCAAAAGCAATAATTAACTGAGCTGTTAAACCTGCACCAACCGTTTTCCAATTGATAGCTTTTCTGTTGCTGCTAAATAAGTAAGCAATTAACAATAGTGAGACCATTCCTAAAACACCACGCCATAATGTTGTTATAGAAAACCCTTGATTTTCTATTAGTGATGTTTGAATTGTATCTTGTGCATTTGTTGAAATTAAACAGAAAAAGAATAGGGTGAATAAACTTAATTTTTTAATCATATTTTAATTTATTTGGAAGTGCGTTTATTTATTTCGTCACGAAGAGTAGCAGCTAATTCATAATTTTCTTTTTGAATAGCCTCGTTTAATTTTTTATTTAATTGATTAAGTGTGTCTTTAGAAAAAGAAGTTTCTTTTTTAACAGGTTCATCTATTAAATTTTCAAGACTTAAAGGATCTTCATCTGTTATTGATTCCTCTTTTATTTTTAAATAGATTCCAGCTTTGTCTAGGATATTCTCGTAAGTAAAAATTGGAGCATTAAATCGTGTTGCTAATGCAATGGCATCAGAAGTTCGGGTATCAATAATTTCTTCAATTTTATCGCGTTCACAAATTAAACTTGAATAAAAGACGCCATCAACTAGTTTGTGTATGATAACTTGTTTTATGATAATGTGAAATCGATCAGCAAAAGTTTTAAAAAGGTCGTGAGTAAGAGGACGAGGTGGCTTAATTTCCTTTTCTAAAGCAATTGCTATTGATTGTGCTTCAAAAGCTCCAATAACAATTGGTAACGTTCTGTTACCACCAACCTCACTAAGCACTAATGCATAAGCACCACTTTGTGTTTGACTGTATGATATGCCTTTAATATCTAGACGAACTAAACTCATAAGTTAAAATTAACAAAAAAGACTGTCTAATCAAAGGACTTTGATGTCCAATAATCAGACAGCCTATTTAAGAGGCACAATTTAATAAAATTATGCGTTATTTGCTTTAAATTCCTTTAACTTTTCAATTAATTTTGGAACTACTTCAAAAGCATCACCAACAATTCCATAATCTGCAGCTTTAAAGAATGGTGCTTCAGGGTCTGTATTGATAACAACTTTTACTTTTGATGAGTTAACACCTGCTAAATGTTGAATTGCACCAGAAATCCCTATTGCAACGTATAAATTTGAAGCCACAGGCTTACCAGTTTGTCCAACGTGTTCACTATGAGGTCTCCATCCTAAATCAGAAACAGGTTTAGAGCAGGCAGTGGCTGCGCCTAAAACTTCAGCTAATTCTTCAACCATTCCCCAATTTTCAGGCCCTTTTAAACCTCTACCGCCTGAAACTACAATATCTGCATCAGCAATAGTTACTTTTCCAGTGGTTTGTTCAATAGCTGTAGAACTAAGTTTACTTTCAATTATAGCAGGAGAATATTCTTCAATGCTTCCTGAAACTTCATTTTCAATTAATCCGTATGAATTTTTTGCTAATGAAATAACTTTAACAGGGGTTTTTAATACGGTGTTATTAAATGCTTTATTTGAAAAGGTTTTTCTTTTTACAGTGAATGGCGAAGTTGCACTTGGTAATGCTACAACATTTGTTGCGTAACCGGCATCTAAATTAACTGCAACATTTGGACCCATGTATAAACTATTTGAAGCTGAATCTAATATTACAACTTGTGAGCCTTCTTTTTCAGCAGCTTGCTTAATAATGTTAGCGTATATTTTAACATTGAAAGTTTTTAATGCGTCATTTGAAACATTTAAAACTTTCTCTGCACCATAGGTGTATAATAATGTAGGGTCGTTTGAATTTATTGTTAATACAACAATAGTTGTTCCTAACTGCTCAGCAACTTTTTTTCCATAAGATGTTACTTCAAAAGCAGATTTCTTAAATTTTCCTTCCGATGTTTCGGCAAAAACTAATACTGACATATATTTTTTTTGTTAAATCGTTTATTTGTTAAGTTGATTCAATGTATTAATAACTATATTACTTTAGCTTCGGTATGTAATAAACTAATAAGTTCATCTACATTATCAACTAATTTGCAAGCAGATTTAGCCGCTTGTTTTTCAAATGAAGTGATTGAAGTTGTTGGATTGCTATTTATTGGTTCAACAATAGTTAAAGGTTTTTGGCGAGCCATCATAATACCTCTCATATTTGGTATACGTAAATCTTTTTCTTGTACCAATCCTTTTTGACCAGCTATAATTAAAGGTAGATTAGAGGTGAGTGTTTCTTTTCCTCCATCAATCTCACGTGAAATAGTTGCCGTATCTCCTTCAATTTCAAGGCCAATACAAGCATTTACAAAACTAAAATCTAATAATGCAGCAAGCATTCCTGGAACCATTTCTCCATTATAATCTATAGACTCTCTACCTGCTAATACTAAGTCATAACCTCCATTTTTAACAACTTCAGCTAATTCTCTAGCAACTGAAAAACCATCAATTGCTTCTGTATTTACTCTAATGGCATTATCAGCGCCAATAGCCAATGCTTTTCTTAAAGTAGGTTCTGTAGCAACAGTACCAACATTCACTACCGTTACAGTAGCACCTTGTTTCTCTTTAAACCACATAGCTCTTGTAAGGGCAAATTCATCAAATGGGTTTATCACAAATTGCACGCCATTATTATCAAATTTAGTGTCATTTTCAGTGAAATTGATTTTTGAAGTAGTGTCTGGTACGTGACTAATACAAACTAATATTTTCATTTTATTATGTATTTATTAAATAATTTTGGTATAAAATTAAACAGCTTTTTTAATTAATAAGACGAATATACTGTTTTTTTTTAATATGTTATGCGCGCATAGTATTTTTTATATCACATTATTATTTTGATTCTAATTTTAGAAATGCTTACTTTTGCAAATCTTAAAATTAGACAAGATGAAGACAATACAATTTAGAGAAGCTATTTGTGAAGCAATGAGTGAAGAAATGCGTAGGGATGAAACTATTTTCTTAATAGGAGAAGAAGTTGCTGAATACAATGGTGCATACAAGGCTTCTAAAGGAATGTTAGATGAGTTTGGAGCAAAACGTGTAATTGATTCTCCAATTGCCGAATTAGGTTTTACGGGAATTGCAATTGGATCAGCTATGAATGGAAATAGACCAATTGTTGAGTTTATGACATTTAACTTTGCATTAGTAGGTATTGATCAAATTATTAATAATGCAGCAAAAATCAGACAAATGTCTGGTGGGCAATTAAACTGTCCAATTGTTTTTAGAGGACCAACAGGATCTGCAGGTCAATTAGGAGCAACACATTCACAAGCTTTTGAAAACTGGTTTGCTAATACACCTGGATTAAAAGTAGTAGTTCCTTCAAATCCGTACGATGCAAAAGGATTATTAA
Organism: uncultured Lutibacter sp.; assembly: GCF_937891065.1. Lineage (GTDB taxonomy): Bacteria > Bacteroidota > Bacteroidia > Flavobacteriales > Flavobacteriaceae > Lutibacter. Next base: position 15,482 of record NZ_CALAEQ010000049.1, read on the forward strand.
AAGCCGCAATTAGAGATGATGATCCAGTAATTTTTATGGAATCGGAACAAATGTATGGTGATAAAATGGAAATTCCTGAAGGAGAATACATAATCCCTATTGGTGTTGCTGATATTAAAAGAGAAGGAACAGATGTAACTATTGTATCATTTGGAAAAATAATAAAAGAAGCATACAAAGCTGCTGAAATTTTAGAAGAAGAAGGAATTTCTGTTGAAATATTGGATATGCGAACGGTTAGACCAATGGATTTTGAAGCGATTTTTAAATCGGTTAAAAAAACCAACAGATTGGTTATTTTAGAAGAAGCTTGGCCATTTGCTAGTGTTTCTTCTGAAATTACATTTCAAGTGCAAGAAAATGTATTTGATTATTTAGACGCTCCAATTAGAAGAATTACTACAGCTGATACACCAGCACCATATTCACCAGTATTATTAGAAGAATGGTTACCAAACTTTAACGATGTTGTAAAAGCTGTTAAAGACGTACTGTATAAAAAATAAAGGCATAATATTTGCGTTATAAACTCCTTTCAAGATAAACCTTGGAAGGATTTTTTATTATGAAAAGAAAAAATAAATTAGTCACTTTACTGTTATTGTTTATAATATCTGCAAGTTTTTCGCAGGTAAAAATTAGTGGTGTTGTTAAAGATGAAGCAAATGAAACTATTCCATTTGCGAATATCATTTTTGTTAATTCAACAATAGGAACAGTTTCAGATGAATACGGAAAATTCTACTTAGAATCAGATAATACTTTTACGCAAGTTGAAGTTTCATTTTTAGGTTACGAAACTAAAATTATTCCTATAAAAAGCAGAGATTTTAATTTAGTAATTACCCTAATTGAAGAAGCTTCTAAATTAGATGAAGTGTTTATTTATAGTGGGAAAGTTAAGAAAAAAGGAAATCCAGCAATAGCAATTCTAAAAAAGATTTGGGAAAAGAAGCGTGAAAACGGTATTTATTTATTCGATCAATATCAATACGAGAAATACGAAAAATTAGAGTTCGATCTAAATAATGTAGATAGTGCTATGAAAAAAAGCAAATTCTTTAAAGGAATGGAGTTTGTTTTTGAGGGTATTGATACATCTCGAATTACAGGAAAAGCTTTTTTGCCAATTTTTATAAATGAATCTGTTTATAAATCGTATGGTAAAAATAAAGATGGAAAAAGCTTTCGAGAAGATTTAATTGCCAATAAAAATTCTGGTTTTGAATCCAATCAAAATGTAATTGCATTTATAAAAGATTTATATGTAGACTATAATATTTATGATAGTTATATTAAAATTTTCGATAAAAGTTTTGTAAGCCCAATTTCAAAAGCAGCAGGAATTTCAACCTATAACTATATATTAAGAGATAGTGCCTTTATTGATAATAAATGGTGTTACAATATTTTATATTATCCTCGCAGAAAAAATGAATTAACTTTTAAAGGTGATTTTTGGGTGAATGATACCACGTTTGCAGTGAAAGAAATTAATATGCAAGCCAATCGGAGTGCCAATATTAACTGGGTAAAAGATATTTATATTGAACAAGAATTTGATGTATTAAATGATTCAGTGTTTTTATTGAAGCGAGATTATATGTTGTCAGATTTTAGCTTTAAAAAGAAAGAAAAAGCAAAAGGAATGTACGGTAGAAGAACTACTATGTACAAAAATTATGATTTTAACAAAGAGAAAGAATCTAAATTTTACACAAAAGATATAAATGTTTATGATAAAGAAATTTATAATAAAACAGATGATTATTGGGGTGTAAATAGGCAAGAACAATTAAACAAAAATGAAGAAGGTATTTATAAGATGTTAGATACTTTAAAAACAGTTCCAAAATTTAAGCAAATTTATAATTTAGTTTCTATTTTAGGTTCTGGTTATATTGAGTTTAATAAGTTCGATTTTGGTGATGTTTTTTCAACTTTCGGAAAAAATGATGTTGAAGGATGGAGGTTACGAGTTGGAGGTAGAACATTTTTAGGAGGAAATGAACCTTGGCGTTTGCAAGGATATACAGCTTATGGTTTTAAAGACGATAAGTTTAAATATGGCTTATCAGGTAAATGGATGTTAGATCCAAAGAGCAGATTTATAATTGGTGGAGGGAATAGAAGAGATGTAGAACAAATAGGAGTAAGTTTAACAACTACAAATGATGTTTTAGGAAGAAGTTTCGCATCATCATCCTTGTTTTCAAGTGGAGATAATAGTAAGCTTACTTCCATAAATTTGTCGAATGTATTTATGTCTATTGAACCTAAAAAGAATTTAGATTTTAGAATAGGAGCGTCTTTTAGAACGCTAGAATCTGCTTCTCCTGAAACATTTAATTTAGATTATTGGATAGATAAAGATAGTAACATTAAAAAATCGGATGTAATTCAATCTGAAATTGATTTTTCTATAAGATATAGGCCAAATAGAAAAACAATTGGGTATGGTGTTGAACGAAATGAAGTTACAGATACATATTCTACATTGTTTTTAAACTATTCAAGAGGAATAAAAGATGTATTTAATAGTGATTTTGAGTATGAAAAGGTTCAGTTTTTTTATCGCCAGCCAATATTAATTGGAGGTTTTGGTAGAATGTTTACCACTTTTGAAGTAGGGAAAACATTTGGAGAAGTACCTTTAGGATTGTTAAGTGTTGTACCAGGAAATCAATCGTATTTCACCATTGAAAACACTTATTCATTATTAGATTACTACGAGTTTGTAACTGATACTTATGCATCACTTCATATTGAGCATAATTTTAATGGAAGATTTTTATCGAGAATACCATTATTAAGAAAATTGAATTTGCGTGAAATAGTGGGTGTTAAAGTTTTATGGGGAGATATTTCAGATAAAAACATAGCTTTAAATGCATCAAACATAAATTATATTGCGCCAACTAAAGGATATTATGAATACAATGTTGGAATAGGAAATATTTTTAAAGTTTTTAGAATAGATTTTAGCTGGAGAGGTAATTATAGAGATACATCAAACGCAACTAATTTTGCTATAAAAGGAGCTTTCGGGTTTCATTTTTAAAATTCCATGATATTTATAAGCTTTACTTAATGAATTTTGTACTTTTGCTTTAAGAAAAACTAAAAAGAATGACTGCTAAGAATAAAAAATTATTAACATTTGATGTATTAATAGAAATACCAAAAGGAAGTAGAAACAAGTATGAATATGATTTTACATTACATAAAATTAGATTTGATAGAATGTTATTTTCTTCTATGATGTATCCAGGAGATTATGGATTTATACCTGAAACTCTTGCGTTAGATCAAGATCCATTAGATGTGTTGGTATTAGGTTCTGAACCTACTTTTCCAATGGTAGTTATGGAGGTTAGACCAATTGGTGTTTTTCATATGACAGATGAAAAAGGGCCTGATGAAAAAATTATTTGTGTACCAGTTTCAGATCCTATTTGGAATAATAGAAAAGATATTACAGATTTAAATCCACACAGGTTAAAAGAAATTGAACACTTTTTTCAAGTTTATAAAGATTTGGAAGAAAAGAAAGTTGATGTTGGTGGTTGGGGAAATGCAGAAGAAGCAGTTAAAATTTATCATGAGTGTGTTGAAAGATATGAAAATAGCGATCACAAGAAGAAAAGAACGTTTACAATATAACAATTACAATTTTTTAAAAAAAACCTTTCAGAAATGAAAGGTTTTTTTTTGGATAAAAATCTTGCGAAAACGTTTGAAATAACTATTTTTAGCTCCGTTAAAAAAAACTAACTAACTAATTAAAATTAAAAATGGAGATAATCGTGAATTATTTACCCTTGTTTGGAGTATTGGGTCTTTTGTTTGTATATGTGAAAAATACATGGGTTACAAAACAAGACAAGGGAAATGAGAAAATGTCAAAAATCGCAAAACACATTGCTGACGGAGCAATGTCTTTTTTAAAAGCTGAGTATAAAATACTTTTTATATTTATAGTTGGAGTTGCAATCTTATTATTTTTTAAAGGAGTTGATGAATATGGAGACGAAAATAGTGTTCATATTTCTCATGGGATGGTTGCTTTTTCTTTTATTGTTGGTGCAATCTGTTCTGGTTTAGCAGGTTTCATCGGAATGAGAGCAGCTACAAAAGCAAATGTAAGAACTACACAAGCAGCAAGAACATCATTAGAAAAAGCCTTAGAAGTTGCTTTTGCGGGAGGCTCAGTTATGGGTATGGGTGTTGTTGGTTTAGGTGTTTTAGGTTTGAGTGGATTGTTTATGGTTTACCAATATATGTGGCCAGGGACTGAGAATATACCAATGGTATTAAATGTGCTTTCAGGTTTTTCATTAGGAGCTTCATCAATCGCTTTATTTGCACGTGTGGGTGGAGGTATTTATACAAAAGCTGCTGATGTTGGAGCAGATTTAGTTGGTAAAGTTGAAGCCGGTATCCCTGAAGATCATCCATTAAACCCTGCAACAATTGCGGATAATGTTGGAGATAATGTTGGAGATGTTGCGGGTATGGGGGCTGATTTATTTGAATCATATGTTGGTTCAATTATTGGTACTATGGTTTTAGGAGCTTTTATATTCACTCCAAATTTTAATGGTTTAGGAGCTGTTTATTTACCTTTGGTTCTTGCAGCTGTAGGTATTATAATGTCAATTATAGGTACTTTTTTTGTAAAAGTAAAAGAAGGAGGTTCACCGCATAAAGCATTAAATTTAGGAGAATTTGGGTCAGGCGCTTTAATGATTGTAGCTTCCTATTTTATAATAAATGAAATGTTACCAGAATCTATAGAAGGTTTGCCGTTTGGAGCAATGGGTGTTTTTTATGCAACATTAACAGGTTTAATTGCAGGTTTTTGTGTTGGTAAAGCAACGGAATATTATACAGGAACAGGAACCAAGCCAGTACTGTCAATTGTAAAACAATCTGAAACAGGCTCAGCCACTAATATTATTGCTGGTTTAGGTGTAGGAATGATGTCAACAATGTTTCCAGTACTTTTAATCGCTATTGCAATTATAGTGTCACATCACTTTGCAGGTTTATATGGTATTGCTATTGCTGCTGTTGGTATGTTAGCAAATACGGGTATTCAATTAGCTGTAGATGCGTATGGACCAATATCTGATAATGCTGGTGGGATTGCTCAAATGGCTGACTTGCCAAGTGAAGTTCGTGAACGAACAGATAAATTAGATGCTGTTGGTAATACAACCGCTGCAATAGGTAAAGGATTTGCAATTGCATCTGCAGCATTAACTGCACTTGCCTTATTTGCAGCTTTTATGAAAACGGCAAATGTAACTTCAATTGATGTTTCTCAACCAAAAATTATGGCTGGTTTATTAGTGGGAGGAATGTTGCCATTTGTTTTTTCAGCCTTATCAATGAAAGCAGTTGGTAGAGCTGCAATGGCAATGATTGAAGAAGTTCGTCGTCAGTTTAGAGATATTCCACAACTTCATGCCGCACTTGAAGTAATGAGAAAACATGATTCAGATAAATCTAATTTTTCTAAAGAAGAACTAGCTATTTTTGATGAAGCTGATGGATATGTTGAATATGAAAAATGTGTTGAAATATCTACAGAAGCTTCAATTAAAGAAATGGTATTACCGGGATTATTAGCTTTAGTTGTACCAGTTGCTGTTGGGTTTATTGGAGGAGCTGAAATGTTAGGAGGTTTATTAGCCGGTGTAACAACAACAGGTGTTGTAATGGCAATTTTTCAATCTAATGCAGGAGGTGCTTGGGATAATGCCAAAAAAATGATTGAAGAACAAGGTAAAAAAGGAACAGAAGCACACAAAGCAGCTGTTGTAGGAGATACAGTTGGAGACCCTTTTAAAGATACTTCAGGACCATCATTAAACATATTATTAAAATTAATGTCTGTTGTTGCATTGGTTATTGCACCTAGTATTGCATTAGATGCTGTTGAGGTTGCTAATTATTCAAATGAAAAGGCAGCTATTGAAGTTGTTGCTAAAGAAATCTTTAAAGATGTAAAAGTTGAAATGACGAAAAATGATGATGGAACTGTGAAAGCAACTGTAACAACTACCACAACTGAAAATGGCGAAGTTTTAATAGATGTGAAAATCATTGAAGGAACTGAAGAAGAAGTAAAAACTCAACTAGGAACATTAAAGGAAACTATTGTTAAAATTGAAAAAATTAATAAAGAAAAAATTATAGATAAGAATTCTTAAAATAGGAATTCATCTATTTTCAATATAAAATGCTCGCTGTTTGCGAGCATTTTTGTTAAAAAAGAGAAATGTTATATTTATTACAAATAGCTTTGTGAAAAATAATTAGTTGTTTAATATTAAATTTTTATATTTATACAATATTAACGACTAAATGGTATTATTTAAAATGGAGTATTTTAGTAATCTAATTTTAACTAGAGAAAATACAAATACTTATTTTAATATTTTTAATTCCAACGTCTACCTGCCTTTAAAATCAATCACTAATCTTTATCTATATAACAAATGAAAAAAATTATCGCAATTTTAGTTGTATTAATGTTTCCAATACGCAGTATAGCAAGTGAAGCAGATCTAGTAATCCCAGATGCAATTAAAGAACAAAGTATTTTATATTGGGGCTTTTTGATTACGTTAGCCGGTTTGCTTTTTGGGTTTTACCAATTTGTACAAGTTAAAAAAATAAGGGCTCATAAATCTATGTTAGATGTTGCTCAAGTAATTTTTGAAACCTCTAAAACGTATTTAATTCAGCAAGGGAAATTTATTTTTATTTTATTTGCTTTTATAGGTACTGCAGTTGCACTTTATTTTGGGTTTTTATCAAAAGACCCAGTTACTGGTGAAAATTTATTTGGTATAGGTGGTGTATTAATGATTCTTGGCTGGATGATTCTTGGAATTTTAGGATCCTATTCTGTTGCTTGGTTTGGAATAAGAATGAATACTTTAGCAAACTCTCGTATGGCTTTTGCTTCTCTTGAAAGAAAACCAATTAAATTATTAAATATTCCGTTGAATGCAGGAATGAGTATTGGAGTAGTATTAATTTCTTTGGAATTATTATTGATGCTTATTATTCTTTTGTTTGTTCCTGGAGAATATGCAGGAGCTAGTTTTATTGGTTTTGCTATTGGTGAATCTTTAGGAGCTTCGGCTTTGCGTATTGCTGGTGGTATTTTTACTAAGATTGCAGATATTGGTTCTGATTTAATGAAAGTGATATTTAAAATTGGTGAAGATGATCCACGTAACCCAGGTACTATTGCCGACTGTGTTGGAGATAATGCAGGAGATTCTGTTGGCCCAACTGCTGATGGTTTTGAAACTTATGGAGTTACTGGAGTTGCTTTAATTTCTTTTATTTTATTAGCTATTACAGATACAGCTTTGCAAACTCAATTATTGGTTTGGATTTTTGTAATGCGGATATTAATGATTATCACTTCTATAGTTTCTTACTGGATAAATGGAGCGATTACAACAGCTAAATATAGTGATGTTGATGAATTGGATTTTGAAAAACCATTAACATCATTGGTTTGGATAACATCTATATTATCAATGGTTGTTACTTTTGTTGCAAGTTATTTTTTGATTGGAAATCTCGGAAATAATTTATGGATTACACTTTCAGTAATCATAAGTGCTGGAACTCTTGGAGCTGCGCTTATCCCGGAATTCACAAAATTATTTACAAGCCCTAAATCTATTCATGTAGAAGAAGTTGTTGAAGCTTCAAAAGAAGGGGGAGCATCTCTTAATATTCTTTCTGGATTAGTATCAGGTAATTTTAGTGCATTTTGGTTAGGAATGGTATTTTTCTTATTAATGTTTATTGCTTATTATGCTTCAAATTATGGTTTAGGTGAAATTATGATTTACCCATCAATATTTGCCTTTGGTTTAGTTGCTTTTGGTATGTTAGGTATGGGGCCAGTTACCATTGCTGTAGATAGTTATGGACCAGTAACTGATAATGCTCAATCTATTTATGAGTTATCGCTAATAGAAGAAGATATTGCTGCTATTACTCCTGAAATTGAAAGAGATTTTGGTTTTACTCCAGATTTTGAAAAATCAAAATATTATTTAGAAGCAAATGATGGTGCTGGAAATACTTTTAAAGCAACTGCAAAACCGGTATTAATTGGTACAGCTGTTGTAGGTGCAACTACCATGATTTTTGCACTTATTTTAGTAATAGAGCATTCTTTAGGTATTAAACCTGAACTAGTTTTAAATTTATTAAATCCTTATACAATTTTTGGTTTTTTATTGGGTGGTGCTGTTATTTATTGGTTCTCTGGAGCTAGTATTCAGGCTGTAACTACAGGGGCAAGCCAGGCGGTTGCTTATATTAAAGATAATATTAACCTTGACCCTGATGCACCTAAAAGAGCAGATGTAGAAAAATCGAAAGCGGTTGTGAAAATCTGTACTCAGTATGCTCAAAAAGGGATGTTAAATATTTTTATTGCTGTCTTTGCATTTGCACTGGCTTTTGCATTCTTTTCTGCACCAACAGGTATAGTTCCTGGTATGAGTGAAGCTGATATAATAATTGCTGCAGCTCCTGTTTCGTTATTTATAAGTTATCTTATTTCAATTGCGTTTTTTGGGTTATACCAAGCTATTTTTATGGCAAATGCAGGTGGAGCTTGGGATAATGCTAAAAAAGTAATTGAAGTGGATATGAAAGAAAAGGGAACTGATTTACACGCAGCTTCTGTTGTTGGAGATACGGTAGGTGATCCTTTTAAAGATACATCTTCAGTGGCTCTTAATCCAATAATTAAATTCACAACATTGTTTGGTTTATTAGCTATGGAAATAGCTATTTCTCCTTCATTTAGAGAGATTGCTCCTTATTTTGGTGTAGTTTTCTTTGTGATAGCTTTGTATTTTGTGTATAGATCATTTTATAAAATGCGTATTAATAGTTAATCGCATTGAAATAAAAAAAACGGGTTACTTAAATTAAGTAACCCGTTTTTTTGTTTATGATTGTTGGTGTAATTATTTTCTTAAAATAACCCGTTTATTTGGGCATCTATTTTATCAATAACAGTTCCTAAATCTTCTTGGTTATCTACAAAATTTAAATTATCAACATCAACTATTAGTAATTTCCCTTTGGTGTATTTTGTAATCCAACCTTCGTAACGTTCATTTAATCTACTTAAATAATCTATGCTTATTGAGTTTTCGTAATCCCGACCTCTTTTATGAATTTGTCCAACCAATGTAGGAATTGAGGCTCTTAAATAAATTAATAAATCGGGCGGTGTTACTAAGCGTTCCATAAGTTCAAATAGTGATGAGTAATTTTTAAAATCTCTATTTGTCATTAAACCCATTGCATGTAAGTTTGGTGCAAAAATACGAGCATCTTCATAAATAGTTCGATCTTGAATAATGCTTCTTCCGCTTTCTCTAATTTCTAGTACTTGGCGAAATCTACTGTTTAAAAAGTAAACTTGTAAATTAAACGACCAACGTTCCATTTCACCATAAAAATCATCCAAGTAAGGATTTTCATCTACAGATTCAAAATGAGGATCCCATTTATAATGTTTTGCTAAAAGTTTTGTTAAAGTGGTTTTTCCGGCTCCAATATTTCCCGCAATAGCTACGTGCATAATTAATCTTTAAGTGAAATTTAAAACGTTAAAGTTAATTAAATTTTTCGTGTTTTTGGTCCTCAAATACAAACTGTTAATAAATTAATTTATAGCCGTAACCACGAACGTTAATTATTTGAATAGCAGAATCCTCTTTTAATTTTTTTCTAAGTTTTGTAATAAAAACATCCATACTTCTTGCATTAAAGAAGTCATCATCTCCCCATAATTTTTTTAAAATGAACGAACGTTCTAAAACTTGGTTTTTATTTTTTATTAAATAGTATAATAAATGAGCTTCACGATGTGTTAAATTTTCAATAGAAGTTGCAGTTTGAAGTGTTTGTTTTTTTAAGTTGAAAATGTAGCTCCCAATTTTTATTGGGCCATCATTTAATTCACCTTTTCCTCTTTTTAAAAGCGCATTTATTCTAACAATAAGCTCTTCCATACTAAAGGGTTTCTTTAAATAATCATTACCACCTAAATTAAAACCTTCTACTACGTCATCAGTTTGCGATTTTGCTGTTAAAAAAATAATTGGAATATCTGAGTTTTCTTCCCTAATTTCTTTGGCAAGTGTAAATCCATCTTTTTTTGGCATCATTACATCCAATACTAATAAAAGTGGATTTTCAGCTTTGTAAACTTTATAAGCTTCTTCTCCATTAGCACAGAGTAATACTTCAAAATTACGAGTTTCTAAACTTTCTTTAATAATTTGTCCTAAAGAAGGTTCATCTTCGGCTAATAATATTTTTATAGGACTATTCATTTGGTAATTCAATTTTAAACAAGGTACTATTATTTTTGTCGTAAATAATAGTTACGTTTCCACCATGTTTTTCAATAATTTTTTTGGTGTAATACAAACCAATACCAAAGCCTTTTACATTGTGAGTATTCCCCATTGGAATTCTATAAAATTGATCAAAAACCTTTTCTTTATGGGCTTTAGAAATTCCATTTCCATTGTCTTTGATTACAATAATAATTTTATTTTTTATTGAAGTTAGCTCAATATTAATAATATTCCCACCATATTTTATAGCATTATCTATGATATTTCCTAAAGCATTTTCAAAATGAAATTTATCTAAATTTAAAAGTGTAGTTTCAATAGAATTGCTAAACTTAAAAGTTTTATCAGTATTAATAATTTTATACTTTTCAACTACTTCTTCAACTACTTCAACCAGATTAAATGGCTGTTTATTGATGGCTAATTCTTCGTGATTTAATGCTGCGGTTTCTAAAATTTTCTCAACCATTAAGTCTAATTTAGAAACTTGTGTGTTTGCAATTGCAATGTATTTTTCAGATTTAACTTTATCATTTAGCGCATTAAAATTTTTCATAGCTTCTAAAGCAGTAGAAATAGTTGCGATTGGTGTTTTAAATTCGTGTGTAATATTGTTTATTAAATCGCTTTTTACTTCAGCCAATTGTTTTTGTTTGTAAATAGTATTTAGCAAATACAATAAGCTTGCGATAATACTAATTGACAATAATAATGAGAGCAAAATACTAATAAATGAGTTTCGTAATAAAATAGCGGTTTCATTTGTGAAATACAATTCTAATTTGCTTCTATGTGGTAAAAAATTTGAATTTGAAACGGTGGTTAAATGTTTTTTAGGAAAATTTTCAAGATTATAATCTATTGTTTTTGTAACAGATTTATCTTCAAAGTGAGAAGAGGTGTAGTTGTATTTTAAAGCATAAGTAACATCAATTTTATTACGATTAAACTCATCAATAATATAAGTGTCTAATTTTTTTAAATCAAGAGTGTCTCTTGAAATTGAAATAATAACTTTAGATATTAAACTGTCAATATGTTTTGGAAGTATATTATTTGCTGTAAAAAATGGATAAAAATTATGTCTCGGCGATTTAATTAAAATAGGTTTTTCTCCATCTTGTCTAGCCATATTATTTAAAGTACTGTCCATTTTTTTTCTAAAATTTCTTCTATAATTTGTACTCACAATAATGGTGTCAGTTTTTTCTTTAAGATTAACAGAATCTAATGAGGTGTATGTAATAATACCTGATTTGGTTAAATTTATAAAATAAGCTTCAACCGAATTATCTAAACTCAGTTGTACTTTACTAATTAAATTTTGTTTGTTTATTTGATATTCTCTAAAGTTCCAATAAACTTGTACGGCAATTGTTGTAATTACCGTAATACCAATAAAATAAACAACCCATTTGTAGTTTGACTTATTCATAGTTTCAAAGTTAAGTACATAAATTGTATTATCACAATTGCTTAACAATCGTTAACACTAATTAACTGTAATAAATTTAATAAGCGCATATATTTGTTCAGAAATTAATTAAAAATACCATAAAATGAAAAACATTCTTTTAAAAAGTATAACTGCCACATTTTTATTAGTAATAACTACAATAAGTGCTCAAGATTTTCAAGGTCAAGCGGTTTATCAAACCAAAACCGCCATGGAAATGGATTTAGCAGGTTCAGGAATTCCGGCTGATAGAGTAAAACGTATTGAAGAAATGATGAAAAGTAGACTTGAAAAAACATATACTTTATCGTTCGATAAAACAGCTTCAATTTATAAAGAAGAAGCTAAATTAGACCAAACTTCAGGTGGTCATGGAGGTATGAGATTTATGATGATGGGTGGTGGTGTTTCAGGAAAACATTTTAAAAATACACAAACTAAAATTTCAGCCAAAGAAAATGAGTTTAGTGGTAAAAACTTCTTAATTAAAGATGATTTAATTACTTACGATTGGAAAATGGAACAAGAAACTAAAATGATTGGTGAAAACTTATGCTTTAAAGCAACAACAGTTGTTGAAAAACCGGTGCGTGAAAATAATTTCAGATTTGGAAGAGGGAATAATAACTCAGAAAAAGAAGAAGCTAAAGAAGAACCAAAAGAAGATGTTATGGAACTTGTGATTGTTACGGCTTGGTATACACTTGATATTCCTGTAAGTCATGGGCCAAGTGATTATTGGGGTTTGCCAGGCTTAATTTTAGAAGTAAGTGATGACAATACTCAAATTTTATGCACAAAAATTGTAATGAATCCAAAAGAGAAATCAGAGATAACTGAGCCAACAAAAGGAAAAGTGGTTACACAAAAAGAGTACGATGAAATTTTTGAAGAAAAGACCAAAGAAATGAGAGAAAGAATGAGTAATGAACGTGAGAAAAGTGGCGGAAGTGGAAGACATATTAGAATTGGAGGATAAAAATCAATTATCAATTTACAGTCTAAAAAAGTTAACTCGATTAAAGTCGAAAGGTTTTTTACATGCTATAAAAGCAAGTTTTCGAAATGTAACACTGAACTTATCGAAGTGTAATTAATCAGACTCATAAATTTAATATCTATTAAAAAACAATAAAATAGCTTCAAAAAAATATAGTTTAAATGAAAAAAATAGCAAGTTTACTCTTAGTAACAATATTTCCATTTATTGTCTTTTCTCAAAATATTAAATTAGAAGGAACTGTTAAAGATGAAGCGGGAACTCCTTTAGAAATGGCAAATGTAATAGCCTTTAAAAAAGGAACAAAATTTTTAAAATCTTATTCAATAACAGATTCACAAGGAAATTATAAATTAAGTTTAGAAGATAGTCAGGAATACACTTTAAAAGTAAGTTATTTGGGATTTGACACAAAAAATGTGGAAATATCTGTAGATAATTCTTTAACAGATTTGGTACAAGATATTATTTTAAGTGAATCAAATCAATCCTTAAATGAAGTTGAAATCACCTATGAAATGCCAATTAAAATTGTTGGTGACACTATTAGCTATAATGCAGATTCATTTACTTCAGGAAAAGAAAAAAAGTTAGAAGATGTACTTAAAAAATTACCAGGTGTAGATATTGATGATAATGGAGAAGTGGAAGTAGAAGGTAAAAAAGTTCAAAAAGTATTGGTTGAAGGAAAAGAGTTTTTTGATGGTGATTCTAAACTGGCAACTCAAAATATCCCAGCTTCTGCAATTGATAAAATTCAGGTTCTAAAAAATTACAATGAAGTTTCAGGAATGCGTGGCGTTACAAATAACGAAGATAACATCGCTATTAATATTAAATTAAAACAAGGTAAAAAACGATTTTGGTTTGGAGAAGTAAATGCAGGCGTTGGAGATAATGAAAAGCATTTAGTGAAGCCAAAACTATTTTATTATAGCCCTGAAAAAAGTGTAAATGTACTAGCTGATATTAATAATATTGGAGAAGCACCTTTTACAATGCGAGATTATTTCAGATTTACAGGAGGTTTACGAGGTGGAATGAGTGGTAGCGGAACTAATTTTAATGTGTCGTCTGGCGGTTTAGGTTTTATGACTGTTCAAAATAATAGAGCACAAGAAATAACTTCAAAATTTGGAGCTTTAAACTTTAGTATGGCTCCTAAAAAAACATTAGATTTTAATGGTTTTGCTATTGTAAATGATTCGGAAACTGATATGTTTACGCAATCAAATACAGTTTATAACAACTTAAATTTAACTGAAGAAAATGAAACTTCAGCAATACAAGGAAGTCAATTAGGAATGTTAAAATTTAGTACAACTTATAAACCAAATACGAATGTGCATATAGATTATGATATTTTTGGTAAAATGTCTAAACAAACAGAATTGTTAGATGTTTCTTCTACTGAGAGAGGAGCTGTGGATACTTACAAAGAGGAAAAACCATTTTCTTTAAATCAAAATTTTAATTTGTATTATACGATTGATGAGAAAAATATCTTCTCGGCTGAAATTCAACATAACTATGAAAAAGATGAACCGTTATACAATTCAACAGCAGCAACTCAGCCTTTTTTAATAATTCCAACAGACAATACGGAGGATTTTATAGAGTTAATTCAAGATAAAAAAACAAGCACTAATAAGTTAGATGCTAAATTTGACTACTTTTATTTATTAACGCCAAAAAGCAATATTAACCTAACTTTAGGAACAACTTTAAGCAAGCAAACGTTAACTTCTGGAATTTCACAAACTTTAGAAGATGGCAGTGTTTTTAATTTTAATGAACCTGTTTTAAATAACGATGTTGATTACAATTTCTCCGATCTTTTTTTAAGATTAAACTATAAAATGGTTTCAGGTATTTTAACATTTAATCCAGGAGTAAGTGTTCACCAGTATATTACAAAAGATTCACAATTAGGAGCCATTATTAAAGAAAATAAAACAAAATTATTACCGGATTTGTATGCGCGTTTACAGTTTAAATCGTCTGAAAGTTTACGTTTCAATTATTCAATTTCTACTGAATTTTCAGATATCAATAATATTGCTGAAGGCTATCTTTTATCTAATTACAATTCTTTAAAGCGAGGAAATAGAGAATTAGAGAATGCGTTATACCATAAGTATTCATTAAGTTATTTTAGTTTTAGTATGTTTTCGTTTACCAATATTCATGCATCTATTAACTATACTAAAAAAGTTGATGGTATAAAAAATAGTACCGTATTATTAGGCGTAGATAGAATTTCAATACCTGTAAATTCTAATTTAGCCGACGAAACAATGTCAGCTTCTTTTAGATACGGTAAAACATATAGTAAGCTTAAAACGAATTTTAGAGCGAGTGTTAACAATTCAATTTTTAATAATATTGTAAACGGAACGCAAATAAACTCAAAAACACTTTCACACAATTACCAAGCGAGTATTGCTAGTAAATTTAAAGATGCTCCTAATTTTGAGGTAGGTTATCAAAAATCGTTTTCTGAATATTCAAATACGGGTTCAACAACTGATCGCCCATTTGCCAATATGGAAATAGCATTTTTAAAGAATTTTATTTTAACTGCAGATTATAGTTATTACAACTATAAAAATGATGAGAATACCGTAAAAAACACGTACTCATTTTTAAATGCTAATTTATATTATCAGCAAAAAGACAGCAAATGGGAATTTAAACTTTCAGCAACTAATTTAACAAATAATACTTCCATGAATACTGACAGTTACAACGAGATTTCTGATAGTAATACAACATCATTATATTTTATTCAACCAAGGCTTTATATGTTTTCTGTAAAGTTTAATTTATAAAGAATTAAGATACTATAAGTTTACTAATGAAAACCTTATCTAATTTGATAGGGTTTTTAATTTAAACAAATATGTAGCTGAACAATTTTTCAAAGAATATAAGAATTAGTTAAGCCAATTTATCCAGATTAACTTTATAGCTATTGTAACCATACTGTAAGTTATGAATTTTGTAATCCTGAAAATTACGAACTTTTTTTGTGCGAATATTTTCAAATTTTCCTGAATTAATGGCTATATTAGATTTATGGATAGTGATGATATAAAACAAAAACTTCTTGAACAAATATCTTTAACTGAAAAATCAATTGAAGAATATAAAGAACTAACAAAACCAATCGCTCCAGATTGTGCTATCGGTCGTGTTTCGCGTATGGATGCTATTAATAATAAAAGTATTTCGGAAGCAGCATTAAGACAAGCCGAAAGTAAATTGAGAAACTTACAACGTGTTTCTTCTCAAGTAGGAAGTGAAGAATTTGGGATTTGCTTAAAATGTAAAAAACCAATTCCATTAGGAAGAATTTTAATTAGACCTGAGAGCCTATTTTGTGTCAATTGTGCACAATAGTATTAGTTTTATGTTAGATTTTAATGGTTATTTTTAAGTTGTTTTTCGCCTTACCTGCAAACGAATTAAGAGAATTAGATATTTATCAATTCAATTTTAATTATTTGCTTTTTTTTCAATATAAAAAATACGTTTTTCTCTTTTTTATAGATCCTTTTTTGATTTTAAGATAAATCGTATTAATTATCGCAAAAACTGACATTACTCAAGTTTTTACAATTTGCTTTGCTTTAATTTTACGTATATAAAAAATAGGTATACAGCATTTTTAATTATTGTTAATTCCTATTGTAAATTATCAAAATATGTTTAAAATAATTGAAAAGGAATTTCTATCTGAAAATGTTGCCAGATTAAGTATAGAAGCTCCATATATTGCTAAAAGTAGAAAAGCAGGAAATTTTATCATTTTAAGAATTGATGAAAAAGGAGAAAGAATTCCTTTAACAATTGCCGATGCAAATACTGAAAAAGGAACAATTTATGTAATAGTTCAAAGAGTTGGAGTTTCGTCTCATAAATTGTGTGATATGAATGTTGGAGATACTATTTTAGATGTTGTAGGTCCACTAGGTACAGCAACTCATATTGCAAATGTTGGCACAGTTTTATGTGCTGGAGGAGGTGTTGGTGTTGCACCACTTTTCCCAATTGTACAAGCAATGAAATTAGCGGGCAATAGAGTAATAACAGTAATTGCAGCAAGAACAAAAGAACTTGTTATTTTAGAGAATGAAATGAGGGAATACTCAGATGAATTAATTATTATGACAGATGATGGTTCTTTAGGTGAAAAAGGATTAGTAACTCTAGGAATGGAAAAAGTAATTCAACGAGAAAAGGTAAATGAAGCAGTTGTTATTGGTCCAGCTATAATGATGAAGTTTGCAGCTTTAACAACTAAAAAATATGATATACCTACAGTTGCAAGTTTAAATACTATCATGGTTGATGGAACAGGAATGTGTGGAGCTTGTAGGGTTTCTGTTGGTGGAAAAACTGAATTTGTTTGTGTTAGTGGTCCTGAGTTTGACGCGCATCAAGTAAATTTTGATGAAATGTTAAGCAGATTAAATGCCTATAAAACGAAGGAATCAAGTGGTTATAGTGATTATTTAAAATCTTTAAAGCCAGTATTAAACTAAGTTTATTTTTATAATTATATAGCACATAAAATGGGAACAGAATTCGATAAAGAATATTATAAAAAAGAACGTAAAGCCGATTGGCGAGATAAATTACGTAAAGAAATAAAGAGCAAAGATCGTACAGAAGGTGTTCGAGTACATATGCCTGAAGCAGACCCAAATGTTAGAAATAAAAGCAATATTGAAGTAAATAAAGGGTTAACTTTAGAAATGGCAATGAGTGAATCTTCTCGTTGTTTAGATTGTGCAGTACCAACTTGTGTGTCAGGTTGTCCGGTAGGTACAAATATTCCAAAGTTTGTAAAGTATATAGAAAAGGGAGATATCTTAGGTGCAGCAAAAGTGTTAAAAGAAAATAATTCTTTACCGGCAATTTGTGGAAGAGTTTGCCCTCAAGAAATTCAGTGTGAAATAGAATGTGTATATGTTAAAAAATTAAGTAAAGAAGGATCAGCAATTGGTTATCTTGAAAGATTTGCTGCCGATTATGAACGCGAAAGCGGTAATTCATCCATCCCTGAATTAGCGGAATCTAACGGAATTAAAATGGCAGTGATAGGTTCTGGACCGGCAGGATTAACAGTAGCTGGTGAGTTAGCAAAATTTGGATATGATGTAACTGTTTTTGAAGCATTACATGATTTAGGAGGCGTTTTAAAATATGGAATTCCTGAATTTCGTCTTCCAAAAAAAATTGTAGATTTTGAAATAAACACCATTAAACAAATGGGCGTAAAGTTTATTACTAATTTTATTGTTGGAAAAACAGCTACAATTGAAGATTTGAAAGAAGAAGGTTTTAAAGCATTTTTTATTGCTTCAGGAGCTGGATTGCCTAATTTTATGAATATTCCTGGTGAAAATTTTAATGGTATTCAAAGTGCTAATGAATTTCTTACGCGTGTTAATTTAATGAATGGAGATGATGCCAATTTTGACACTCCTGTTCATACAGGAAAAAATGTTGTAATTGTTGGAGGTGGAAACACAGCAATGGATTCTGTAAGAACTGCAAAACGTATGGGGGCTGAAAGAGCAATTATTGTTTATCGTCGTTCTCAAGAAGAAATGCCTGCTAGAGCTGAAGAAATTAAACATGCTATTGAAGAAGGAATTGAATTTATGAACCTTACTTCACCAATTGAATACTTTGCAGATGAAAATGGTATGGTGAATAAGATGAGAGCTCAAAAAATGCAGTTAGGAGAACCAGATGCTTCTGGAAGAAGAAGACCCGAAGTTATTGAAGGTTCTGAGCACGATATTGATGTAGATAGTGTTGTTATTGCTGTAGGTGTTTCTCCAAATCCAATAATTCAACAAAGTATGCCAGAATTGGAAACAACAAAATGGAATACTATAAAAGTAGATGATAATATGATGACTTCTGTTCCAGGTTTGTTTGCCGGAGGAGATATTGTTAGAGGTGGTGCAACTGTTATACTTGCGATGGGAGATGGAAGAGATGCAGCTCAAGGAATGCATAAATATATACAATCAACTATTTTGGCTGAGGTTTAAAATTTCATGTCATATTGAGCTTGTCGAAATATTATAAATAACTAAAAACCCTCAAAATTCAATAATTTTTGAGGGTTTTTAGTTATTTATAAAAAGGCTTATTATAATCCAAAAGCTTCTTTTACTTTATCTACATAATCTAATTTTTCCCAAGTAAATAGCTCAACATCAATTGTCTTTTTAGTTCCATCAACATTTTCAAAAGTTTTTGAAACAGTTTCGTTTTTACGGCCCATATGCCCGTAAGCTGCAGTTTCTAAATACATTGGTTGGCGTAATTTTAAGCGTTCTTCAATTGCAAAAGGACGCATGTCAAAAATAGTTCCTATAATTTCAGCAATTTCTCCATCTGCTTTTTCAATATTTGAAGTACCGTTTGTATTTACATAAATTCCCATAGGTTCAACAACACCAATAGCGTAAGAAACCTGAATTAAAACTTCATCAGCAACACCTGCGGCAACTAAATTTTTAGCAATATGACGCGTTGCATATGCAGCACTTCTATCTACTTTACTTGGATCTTTTCCTGAAAATGCACCACCACCGTGAGCTCCTTTACCACCGTAAGTATCAACAATAATTTTTCTTCCAGTTAAGCCTGTATCACCGTGTGGTCCTCCAATAACAAATTTCCCTGTTGGATTTACATGGTACACAATATTGTTATTAAATAATACTTTTGTTGCTGTAGGTAATTTTGCAATTACACGAGGAATTAAAATTGAAATAACATCACTTTTAATTTTAGCTAACATGGCTTCATCATTAGGTCCAAAATCATCGTGTTGTGTTGAAACTACAATGTCTTTAATTCTAAAAGGTACATTATCATCAGTATATTCAATAGTAACCTGACTTTTAGAATCTGGACGTAAATAAGTAATATCCTTATTTTCTCTACGCAATTCAGCAAGTTCAACTAATATTTTATGACTTAAATCCAATGCTAATGGCATAAAATTTTCAGTTTCTTTGGTTGCGTAACCAAACATCATTCCTTGATCACCGGCACCTTGTTGTTCTTTAGAATCTCTATCAACACCTTGATTAATATCTTGTGATTGTTCATGAATTGCAGAAAAAACACCGCAAGAATTTCCATCAAACATATATTCACTTTTGGTATACCCAATTTTATTAATAACGTCTCTAGCTATCTTTTGAACATCTAAATAAGTATTAGACTTTACTTCTCCAGCTAATACAACTTGACCAGTTGTTACTAAGGTTTCACAAGCAACTTTTGAATTTTCATCAAAGGCTAAAAAATTATCAACTAAAGCATCTGAAATTTGATCAGCAACTTTATCTGGATGTCCTTCTGAAACAGATTCGGATGTAAATAAATATGACATAATTATAATTTATTAAATTTAAATTAACGGAAAATTATGGTGATTGCTTTGGTCGCTATAAGAAGTAAATTATTACTGCTTTAGCATTTTTTAAAGAGGTTGCAATCAGTTCAAATTTTTCCTCGAGTTATTTTCGGGTGCAAAGTTATAAAAAATTAAAGCCTAAATAGCAAATTAGTCATAAATAATTCATAAAAATGTTTGTAAGGTGTTGATATGAATTCCGACGAAGAAAATTAAAAACGATATTTATGATGAAAAAAATAGTAATATTTTTATTTAGTTTAGTGTTGATTATGAGTTGTTCTAAAAGTGATGATATGCAAATTGTAATTGAACAAATGGAGGGAGATGTTGTGATTGATGATATGAATTCTAACACATTTTTCATGGGTGATTTTATTGCCAGAGCGCACCCAACTTCAGGAAAAACATCAGTAAATTCTGATGAAACAATATTGACTTTTACAAATTTTAAAACAGATAATGGACCAAAGTTGTTAGTTTATTTATCTACAGATGCTAGTTCTACTGAGTACATTAATCTTGGAGATTTAAAAGGTATTTCAGGTGATTTCACTTATACAATTCCAACAAATACCGATTTGGAAAAATTTAAAATAGTGAACGTTTGGTGTGTAGATTTCTCAGTAAGTTTTGGTACTGCTGAATTAAAAAAATAATTTTTTTGTTGCATATTTAAAAAATGTAATTACATTTGCAGCAACAAAAAGATAAAAAATGACAATTAAATTGAACAATATGTGTGGTATGATGTGTAAAAATTACGCTGAGGCTACTATTGTTTAAAATCTAATAATATATAACAATAAAAAACCTCTGAATTATCAGAGGTTTTTTATTTTAAAAAAATAACTAAAATGAATTTAAATTTCCAAAAAAATATGTGCAACCTAATGACAATGTGTATGCAAATGATGTGTAGCACAATGAAACGGTATTGCCTAAAATAAATGGAAAAATAAAATCGAAAAGATTTAAGTCCCTTTGGTAATATCAAAATACCAAAGGGACTTTTTTTATTTCAAAAACTAGAAGAAAAATATTAAAAATATAATTATGAGTACTCAAAAAATATCAACACAAGCATTACACGCAGGACACGACACAACTAAAACAGGAGGAACAAGAGCTGTGCCAATTTATCAAACATCATCGTATGTATTTAATGATACAGAACACGCAGCAAATTTGTTTTCGTTAAAAGAATTAGGATTTATTTATACACGATTAAACAATCCAACTAACGATATTTTACAACAACGTTTGGCAGCAATTGAAGGAGGAATAGGAGCAGTTGTTTTTGCTTCAGGAACTTCAGCAATTTCTACAGGATTATTAACTTTATTAAAAGCAGGAGATCATATTGTAGCTTCTAGTAGTTTGTATGGCGGAACGTTTACACTGTTAAATGTTACCTTACCAAGATTAGGAATTACAACTACGTTTGTAGATGCATCAAATCCTGAAAATTTTAAAAATGCTGTTCAAGATAATACAAGAGCCTTTTTTGTGGAATCTTTAGGGAATCCAAAATTAGATGTGTTAGATTTAGAAGCAATTGCTGAACATTCTAAACCGGCTGGAGTACCATTTATTGTTGATAATACTGTCGCAAGTCCAGCTTTATTGAATCCTATAAAACACGGAGCAAATTTAGTAATTCATTCATTAACTAAATATATTGGCGGACAAGGAAACTCTTTAGGAGGTGCAATTATTGATGCAGGTACTTTTGATTGGAGAAATGGAAAATTTCCAGAATTTACAGAGCCTTCAGCTGGATATCACGGGTTGGTTTATAGCGAAGCTTTAGGAGCGGCGGCTTTTACATTTAAATTGATTTTAGAAGGATTGCGTGATTTTGGAGGTGCTTTAAGTCCGTTTAATGCTTTCCAAATTATTCAAGGATTAGAAACATTACCGGTGCGTATCAAACAACACAGTGCAAATGCCTTAGAATTAGCACAATGGTTAGAAAGTAGAGAAGAAGTGGCTTGGGTAAATTACCCAGGATTAGAAAGTAGTAAATACAATACTTTAGCTAAAAAATATTTACCAAAGGGTCAAAGCGGACTAGTTACTTTTGGTGTTAAAGGAGGTTTTGAAGCTGCTAAAATAGTGACAGATGCTACTAAAATATTTTCGTTATTGGCAAATATTGGAGATACAAAATCATTAATAATTCACCCAGCAAGTACCACTCATCAACAATTAACGGTTGAGCAACAATCTGCAGCTGGAGTAACACAAGATTTAATAAGATTGTCAGTAGGAATTGAAGATATTGATGATTTAAAGCAAGATTTACAAGAGGCTTTTGCAGCAATTTCTGAATTGGCAATATAGATTTGTCATTCCTGTGAAGGCAGGAGTCTATAATTAACAAAATTCAAAAAAAAGTTATTTAAATAGAAAACAATTGTTTAGAAAAAAAATAGTGCGTTAATTTGCTGCTTAGTTCATATACTTATTGACTATTGTTATCAAGAAAGGCAGAGGGAATAGACCCTATGAAGCCTTAGCAACCCTTTATTTATAAAGAAGGTGCTAAATTCTACCCATTTGGATAGATAACTCAATAAAATTACTTCGTGTAGTTTTCTGCAATTTTTCATAACATTATTTTTTAAGCAATATCAACTCAAATTAATTGAGTATGAATCAATTTATAATATAATTAATGAGTCAATTAAAAAACATAAGAATATCTAATTTCATTCCTGAGAAAAGAACTGAAGGGCAAGAAATAAATTTGTCGTACCAACTATTTGGTAAAGAATTATTTTCTGCACCTATTGTTTTAATAAATCATGCATTAACGGGAAACTCAGATGTAGCTGGTGAAAATGGTTGGTGGAAAGATGTAGTAGGTGAGGACAAAGTAATAGACACCGGAAAATATACCATTTTAGCATTTAATATACCGGGAAATGGTTATGATGGATTTGTAATCGAAAATTATAAAGATTTTGTTGCTCGAGATATTGCAAATCTGTTTTTAATTGGTTTAAAACAACTAAAAGTTAACGAATTATTTGCAATTGTAGGAGGTTCTTTGGGGGGTGGTATTGCTTGGGAAATGGCAGTTTTAAACCCTGTGATTGCAAAACATTTAATTGTTGTTGCAACAGATTGGAAATCGACTGATTGGTTGATAGCAAATTGTCAGATTCAAGAACAGTTTTTATCAAATTCATGTAATCCAGTACACGATGCTCGTATGCACGCTATGTTGTGTTATAGAACTCCAGAATCGTTTAAAGAGCGTTTTCAACGTTCGAAAAATGAAGATTTAGAAATTTTTAATGTTGAGAGTTGGTTGTTGCATCATGGAAATAAATTGCAGGAGCGTTTTCAATTATCAGCTTATAAATTAATGAATCAATTGTTAAAAACTATTGATGTTACTATAGGAAGAGCAGAAAATGTATTGGATGCAATTAAAGCAAATATTCATATTATAGGAGTAAACTCAGATTTGTTTTTTTCTGCTGAAGAGAACAAAGAAACACAAAAGCAATTAGCGTTATTAAACCCAAATGTTACTTATAACGAAATTAATTCTGTTCACGGACACGATGCTTTTTTAATAGAATATGAGCAATTGAAAAAAATAATAGCGCCAATATTTAATAAAAATTTTAAGAATAACAACATGAAGGTAGTAAAGTTTGGAGGAAAATCATTAGCAAATGGTAAAGGCTTAGAGAGCACGCTAGCTATTATTAAAAATAAAATAAACCAAGGTGAAAAGATTGCAGTTGTTGTTTCAGCAAGAGGTAAAACGACTGATCATTTAGAGTCAATTTTAATGAAATCTAAAAATAACTTACCTTATCTAGAAGAGTTTGAAATGCTTAAAAATTATCAAACAGCAATTGATGAAACTATCAATTTTAATGAAGAGTTTAAATTGTTAGATGAAATTTTTAGAGGTGTTAATTTGTTGGGTGATTATAGTGAAAAAGTGAAAGATCAGGTACTTTCACAAGGGGAAATATTGTCGGGAAAATCAATTGCATATTTACTGAATAAACAAGGTGTTAAGGCTAATTTTGTTGATGCTAGAACCTTAATAAAAACAAATGAACAATTTGGAGAAGCTCAACCATTTGAAGGTATTTCAGAAGATAATGTAATAGCACATTTTAAGCAACATAATGGAGATACTACTCAAATAATCACAGGTTTTATTGGCTCTAATTTAAATGGAGAAACAACAACTTTGGGTAGAAACGGAAGTAATTATACAGCTGCTTTAATTGCAAACTTTTTAAATGCTGAAGAGTTTCAAAATTACACACATTTAAACGGAATATATACAGCAAACCCTGATTTGGTTTCCACCTCAAAAAAGATTGAAAAGCTTTCATATCAAGAAGCCAACGAAATGGCAAATTTTGGAACAGATATTTTACATGCAAAAACCATTATCCCATTAATTGAAAAAAATATTCCATTAAGAATCCTAAATACTTTTGATCCAGAAAATGAAGGAACTTTAATAGGTTCTGAAACTGAAAGAGGGGGAATTAAATCTTTGTCGGTTCAAGAAAATGTATGTTTGGTGAATTTTATTGGTCGAGGTTTATTAGGTAAAGTTGGTGTTGACGGACGAATTTTTGGCTCATTAGGTAAAGAAAATATAAGTGTTAGTATAATTTCTCAAGGATCCTCAGAACGTGGTATTGGTTTTATTGTTGATGCAAAAGATGGGTACAAGGCTAAAATTGTGTTGGAAAACGAGTTTAAAAATGAGTTTCAAAGTAAAGATGTAAGTCAAATTTATATTACGGAAGATGTTTCTGTGATATCCGTTATTGGACAAAGTTTACAGTCATTTAATCAACCTTATAGTGCGTTAATAAAAAATAGGATTACACCAATTTTAATTAATAATACGGTAACTGGTGAGAATGTTTGTTTGGTGGTTAAAAAATCCGATTTACGGAAAGCGGCAAATGTAATACATGGTGAAATATTTGGTGTTTCAAAAAATATTAACATTGCCATTTTTGGTAAAGGTTTGGTTGGAGGTACTTTAATAGAGCAAATTTTTAAAAGTCAGCAAAACATTTTAAAACGAAAAAATATTCATTTAAACATTTTCGCAGTTGCAAACTCAACCAATGTATTGTTAGATAAAAACGGAATTACAACCAATTGGAAAAATGACTTAGAAGATAATTCATTGAAGAACTACACAATTAATGACGTTATTGAATTTGCAGAAAAACATCATTTAGAAAATTTAATAGCTATTGATAATACGGCAAGCAGTAAATTTATTGAAAATTATCTTCAGTTGATAGAGAACGGTTTCGATTTAATTTCATCTAATAAAATTGCAAATACGGTTCGCTATGATGCTTATAAAGAATTACGTGAAAAAATAAAAGAAAACAATAAATCATATTTATACGAAACCAATGTTGGCGCTGGATTACCATTGGTTGATACCATTAAGTTACTACATGATTCAGGTGAAAATATTACAAGAATAAGAGGTGTTTTTTCGGGGTCATTAAGCTATTTATTTAATAATTTTTCTGTTCAAAACAGACCATTTTCAGAAGTTTTACAAGAAGCTATTGAAAACGGATATACAGAACCTGATCCACGTGAAGATTTATGTGGAAATGATGTAGGTCGTAAATTATTAATTCTAGCTCGTGAATTAGATTTACAAAACGAATTTGAAGATGTTAACATTGAAAATTTAATTCCAGAAAATTTGAGAGAAGGTTCAACCACTGATTTTTTAAATAAATTAGATGTAATGGATGCTTATTTTCAAGATATAAAAGACAAACAAGAAGAAAATCATGTGTTAAGGTATATTGGTGATCTATCTGGAAATTTACAAGAAGATAAAGGGAATTTAGATGTGAATTTAGTTTCTGTACCAAAAAACAGTGCATTAGGTCAAATACAAGGTGCTGATGCTATTTTTGAAATATACACAGAGTCTTATGGAGAAAAACCATTAGTAATTCAGGGAGCTGGAGCAGGTGCAGCGGTAACTGCTCGTGGAGTTTTTGGAGATATTTTAAGATTGGCAGATAAAAATTAAGAATGAGCTTTATGTTGAAGTTGTCATACTGAGCCTGTCGAAGTATTGATTCAGGGTTTAATTATAAAAAATAAAGATAAAAACAAGATTATGAGTAGTAAACATTTTGAAACAGACGCAATTAGAAATCAATTAGAACGCTCACAGTTTCAAGAACATTCAACGCCATTATACCTTACTTCAAGTTTTGTATTTGATGATGCTGAAGAAATGAGAGCGGCATTTACTGAAGAAAATCAGCGAAATATTTATTCTCGTTTTAGTAATCCGAACACCACTGAATTTATTGAAAAAGTGGTTCAAATGGAAGGAGCTGAAGATGGGTACGCATTTGCAACAGGAATGGCTGCAGTTTTTTCAACATTTGCAGCTTTGTTAAATAGTGGAGATCATATAGTTTCAGCACGTTCTGTCTTTGGTTCAACGCATACCCTATTTACTAAATATTTTCCAAAATGGAATATTGAAACTTCATATTTTGATATCAATAAACCTGAAGAAATAGAAAGTTTAATTCAACCTTCAACAAAAATTTTATATGCAGAATCTCCTACCAATCCAGGTGTAGATATTATTGATTTAGAATTGTTAGGTGAGATTGCTAAGAAGCACAATTTATTATTAATAATAGACAATTGTTTTGCAACACCTTACATTCAACAACCAATTAAGTTTGGTGCGGATTTGGTGATACATTCTGCTACAAAATTAATGGATGGACAAGGGCGTGTTTTAGGAGGAGTAGTAGTTGGTAAATCTGATTTAGTACGTGAAATTTATTTGTTTTCTCGAAATACGGGTCCGGCATTGTCACCTTTTAACGCTTGGGTTTTGTCAAAAAGTTTAGAAACTTTAGCTGTTAGAGTTGAAAAACATTGTGAAAATGCTCTAAAATTAGCTAAATTTTTAGAAAATCATGCGAAAGTCTCAAAAGTAAAATATCCATTTTTAAAATCTCATCCACAGTTTGAAATAGCTAAAAAGCAAATGAAGCTAGGTGGAAATATTATTGCAATTGAAGTAAAAGGAGGATTGGAAGCTGGTAAAAACTTTTTAGATGCAATTAAAATGTGTTCATTATCAGCTAATTTGGGTGATACAAGAACAATAGTAACGCACCCAGCATCTACAACGCATAGTAAATTGTCAATGAAAGAACAATTAGCAGCAGGAATAACACCTGGCTTGGTAAGAATTTCTGTAGGCTTAGAACATATTTCTGATATAATTGAAGATATCAAACAAGCTTTAATTAATTAATTAATTTAAAATTCATTAAAAATTAAATTTAAAAATTAAATTTCTTTAATTTTTAAAGCCTACTGAATAGGTAGGGTAATAAAAAATTGGTATTTTTGGCATCATAAAAAAGAGTTAATAGTATATGATATTAGATCAAATTTTTACTTCAAATAAAAACAAATCTGAAAAAAGTTTTCAAGAAATTAAAAACTCAGATAAAGCAACACGAAGTATTGTTAAAGCAATAAGCTGGAGAATATTAGGCACAATTGATACTATTGTAATTTCTTGGTTCGTAACGGGTGAAATTACAGTGGCATTATCAATTGGTTTGATTGAAGTTATAACTAAAATGATACTTTACTTTTTCCATGAAAGAATTTGGAATTTAGTAAAGTGGGGAAAACACTAAACCTAAAGAGTATGAAAAATCTAAATATAGAAGATTTAAATAAAGAATTAAAAGATAAAACACCTCAGCAAATTATTGAGTGGGCTCTTAGTATTGCTAAAAATCCATTGGTTACAACAAATTTCAGACCTTATGAAGTTGCAATTTTACATGCCTGTACACACGTTGATGAAAATTTAAAAGTAATTTGGTGCGATACGGGTTATAATACACCACAAACATATGCTCATGCAAATGAATTAATAGATCGCTTAGGGCTAAATGTTCATTTATATGTGCCAAAACAAACTGCGGCTCATAGAGATGCTACTATTGGAATTCCTCAAATTGAAGATCCAAAGCACGCTATTTTTACGGATCAGGTAAAATTAGAACCTTTCAATAGAGCAATGCAAGAACAAAAACCAGATGTTTGGTTCACTAATTTAAGAAAAGGGCAAACAGCTTTTAGAAGTAGCATAGATATTGTTTCAATGAGTAAAGATGGATTGTTAAAAGTAAGTCCTTTTTACCACTGGTCTGATGAACAGTTAGATGAATATTTAGTCCAAAATAATTTACCAAATGAGTTTACTTATTTTGACCCAACAAAAGTATTAGAGAACAGAGAATGTGGTTTACATTCCTAAAACTATAAAAAATGACAGAGAAATTACACATAAATGCATTGGAGAATGAAGCAATTTATATTTTTAGAGAAGTTGCTGCTCAATTCGAAAAACCAGTACTATTATTTTCTGGAGGAAAGGATTCTATAACATTGGTTAGATTGGCCCAAAAAGCATTTTATCCAGCGAAAATCCCGTTTCCATTAATGCACATTGATACCGGACATAATTTCCCTGAAACAATTGAATTTCGTGATCGATTGGTTGAAGAATTAGGTGTTGAATTGATTGTTAGAAATGTACAAGATAGTATAGATCAAGGAAAAGTGAAAGAAGAGTCTGGAAGATATTCAAGTAGAAATATGTTGCAAACAACAACACTTTTAGATGCTATTGAAGAATTTAAATTTGATGCTTGTATTGGTGGTGCTCGTAGAGATGAAGAAAAAGCAAGAGCAAAAGAACGTATTTTTTCTGTACGTGATGATTTTGGACAGTGGGATGAAAAAAACCAACGTCCAGAATTATTTGATATGCTAAATGGAAATATTGATTTAGGTCAAAATGTACGAGTTTTTCCAATTTCAAATTGGACAGAATTAGATGTTTGGACATATATTGAAAATGAAGATTTGGAGATTCCTTCCATTTATTTTGCTCATAAACGAGACATATTTGTTCGTGATGGACTTATTTGGTCGGCATCAGAACACGTATATAAAGATGATGAAGAATTAGTTGAAGAAAGAATGGTTCGCTTTAGAACAGTTGGAGATATGAGTTGTACTGCTGCAGTAGATTCTTATGCCTTAAGCATAAGTGAAGTAGTGGCAGAAATTAGAGATTCAAGTATTTCAGAACGTGGAGCAAGAATTGATGATAAACGATCTGAAGCTGCTATGGAAAAACGTAAACAGCAAGGGTACTTTTAGAAAATTGATGATTAAAAATTAACAATGAATAATGTCACACTGAGCTTGTCGAAGTGTTTGTCATAAAATTAATAATAAAAAAACAAACAACCGAAATGGAAGTTTTAAAAATAGCAACAGCAGGAAGTGTAGATGATGGTAAAAGTACTTTAATAGGAAGGCTATTATACGATACAAAATCATTAACAGATGATAAATTGAAAGCTATTGAGCGCAGTAGCAAACAAAAAGGGTATGACTATTTAGATTTTTCTTTAGCAACAGATGGTTTAGTAGCAGAGCGTGAGCAAGGAATTACTATTGATGTAGCTCATATTTATTTTTCAACAGCTACAAGAAGTTATATTATTGCAGATACTCCTGGGCATGTAGAGTATACCAGAAACATGGTTACAGGCGCTTCAACATCGCAAGCGGCAATTATTTTAATTGATGCACGTCATGGTGTAATTGAGCAGACCTATCGTCACTTTTTTATCAATAATTTGTTGAGGATTAAAAATGTAATTGTAGCAGTAAATAAAATGGATTTAGTTGATTTTTCTGAGGAAAGATACAATGAAATTAAAGCTGATTTTCAGAAATTAGTTGAAAAAAGCGAATATGAAGATCAGCATATTGCATTCATTCCAGTAAGCGCCTTAAAAGGTGATAATGTTGTGAAAAAATCTGATAGTATGTCTTGGTATAAAGGAGAAACTTTACTTTCTCATTTAGAAAAATTAGATACAAATGATATTTACAATACTGGAAAAATGCGTTTTCCAGTACAATTTGTGATTCGTCCAAAAACTGAAGAATTTCATGATTATAGAGGTTATGCAGGTAAAGTTTATGGAGGTGATATAAAAGTTGGAGATGAAGTTGTAGTACTTCCTTCGCAAACCAAAACAAAAATTAAAGAGATTTACTTTAATGATAAAAAATACGAGAGCGCATCTCGAAGATCATCTATATCTGTAATTTTAGAGAACGATGTAAATGTAAGTAGAGGTGATATGATTGTGAAAATTAATGAATTGCCTAAAGTTGAAAAGCAATTTACAGCAACGGTTTCTTGGATGGATGCAATGCAATTGGTTGCAGGTTCAAAATATGTATTGCAGCATGGAGTTCATAAAGTTTTAGCAAAAGTAACTGCTATAAATCATAAAATTGAAACCGATTTTTCTGGTGTCGAAAATAATGTGTCAGCATTAAATATGAACGACATAGCTTCCGTTTCATTTCAATTAAATAAACCAATTTTCTTCGATTCATTTAAAGAAAACAGAACAAATGGGGCGTTTATTTTGATAGATGTCCAATCCAATAATACTGCTGGAGTAGGTTTTATTGAGTAATTAAAACACTAAAAATCAAAAACATATAATTTAAAACAGCTCATAATTCCTTATGGGCTAGGGAAACTATTACTACTAACTAAAAAATAAAATAACATGCAAAGCTTTAGAAGCGAGATCGAAAATCCGATCGTCGAAAGGGATATTATTGACCTAGAAAAAAAGATAAGTTTATTTTACGAAGGCAAAATTGATGAAGCAAGATTCAGAAGTTTACGTTTAGCACGTGGAGTTTATGGGCAACGTCAATTTGGAGTTCAAATGATTCGTATTAAATTACCTTATGGTAAATTAACTAGTGAACAACTGCATAGAATTGCCAATGTTTCCGATGAATATTCTAGAGGAAGATTGCACATAACTACACGGCAAGATATTCAAATTCACCATGTAAGTTTAGATAGAACTCCTGAACTTTGGGCTGAATTAGAAAAAGATGATATTACGTTACGTGAAGCTTGTGGAAACGCAGTTAGAAACGTAACTGCAAGTGAAACCGCAGGAATTGATAAAGAAGAACCTTTTGATGTTTCGCCTTATGCACATGCTGTTTTTGAATTCTTTTTAAGAAACCCTATTTGTCAGGAATTAGGAAGGAAATTCAAAATTTCATTTTCAGGTTCAGATAAAGATACAGCACTTAGTTTTATGCACGATTTAGGTTTTATAGCCAAAATTAAAAATGGAGAAGTTGGTTTTAAAATAATGATTGGTGGAGGTTTAGGTTCACAAGCAAGATTAGCAGATGTGTTATTTGAATTTGTAGCAGCTGATAAAATTATTCCAATAACCGAAGCTGTTTTGCGTGTATTCGATAGATTTGGAGAACGTTCAAAAAGAGCAAAAGCCAGATTGAAATTTTTAATAAAAGATATTGGTTTTAATGCTTTTGTAAAACTTGTTGAAGAAGAACAAAAAGCACTGTCAGTAACTTCATTTCCAATTGATACAACAGCCTTTGATGCAGAAATAGAGGTGTCTCATGTTGAAATCCCTTCAGTGACTATTGAAGATGCTAAAGCATTTGAACTGTGGAAATCTACCAATGTAATTGAACAAAAACAAGCAGGTTTAAGTGCCATTGGTATTAAAGTACACTTGGGAGATTTTTACACTGATAAAGCAAGAATTTTAGCTGATTTGGTAAAAAAATATGCAGGAAATGAAATTCGTTTATCATTACGTCAAAACATATTAATTCGTCATGTAAAAAACGAATTACTACCATTTTTTTATGTTGAATTACAAAAATTAGGATTTGTTGATGTGGGTTATGAAAGTACTTTGGATATTACTTCTTGTCCGGGAACAGATACTTGTAACTTAGGAATTGCAAGTAGTACAGGGGTTACGGCTGAGTTAGAGGGAGTGTTAAAAAGTGAGTTTCCTCAGTATGCCAATAATAAAGAAATTACTATTAAAATTAGTGGTTGTATGAATTCTTGTGGACAACATACTATGGCTCATATTGGTTTTCAGGGAATGTCAATTAAATCAGGAAATTATGTTGCTCCGGCATTACAAGTGTTGTTGGGTGGTAGTATTTTAGGAAATGGTGCTGGAAGAATTGCAGATAAAGTATTGAAAATACCAAGTAAAAGAGGGCCTCAGGCATTGCGTGCAATTTTAAATGATTTTGAAGCGAATGATGTTTCTGGTGAAACATTCATAAATTATTATGACCGTAAAGGAGAGAAATATTTTTATGATTTATTGAAACCATTGTCAGATACTACTAATTTAGAGCAAAGTGATTTTATTGATTGGGGAAGCGATGAAGCTTATGAAAAAGCAGTTGGTGTTGGAGAATGTGCAGGTGTGGTTATCGATTTAATTGCAACATTGTTGTTAGAAAGTGAAGAAAAATTAGAAAATGCTTCAGAATCTTTAAAATTAAATCAGTTTTCAGATAGTATTTATTATGCCTATTCAAGTATTGTAAATACGGCAAAGGCATTGTTAACTTTTGAAGGGAAGAAAACAAATACACATGTTGGAATAATTTCTCAGTTTGATGAAGTTTTTGCTTCTGAAATTGAATTAGATGTTCCTTTTTCTGATTTTATTTATCAAATTAAAAATAATGAACCTACTCTAGAGTTTGCTCAGAAATATTTGACTGATGCTCAATTATTTTATAAAAAAGTAGCTACTTACAGAGCTAATAGTATTACTGATGAAAAATAATATAAAACCAAAAGTAACGCTAATTGGCGCAGGTCCTGGTGATCCAGATTTAATTACTGTGAAAGGAGTAAAAGCACTTAAAAATGCAGATGTTGTTTTGTACGATGCTTTAGTTAATAGAGAATTATTAACATATGCGCCAACTGCAAAATTAATTTTTGTTGGAAAAAAAAAGGGTTTACATAGCTATTCTCAGGATGAAATTAATGAGTTGATTGTAAAAAGTTCTTTTGAATATAGAAATGCGGTTCGCTTAAAAGGTGGTGATCCATTTATATTTGGAAGAGGTTCAGAAGAAATAGATTATATTGAATCTTTTGGAATTGAAACCGAAGTTATTTCTGGAATTTCATCATCAATGGCAGTGCCTGCAAGCCAAGGTATTTCTTTAACTAAAAGAGGAGTTTCTGAAAGTTTTTGGGTAATTACAGGGACAACTTCAGAAAGGAAACTTTCTACAGATGTGTATTTGGCGGCACAATCAACCGCAACTGTTGTTATT
The DNA here is from genome assembly GCF_937891065.1 of uncultured Lutibacter sp. Lineage (GTDB taxonomy): Bacteria > Bacteroidota > Bacteroidia > Flavobacteriales > Flavobacteriaceae > Lutibacter. The sequence continues at coordinate 49,117 of NZ_CALAEQ010000049.1, forward strand.
TTGATGGGAATGAGTAAACTTTCTAAAATTGTTTCAATATTCAAAAAGTTTAATAAAAATGAATTGCCAACGGCTATCATTCAAAACGGAACTACTAAAAACGAGAAATTAGCTTTAGGAACTATCAGTACTATTGAAGAGGTTGTTGCTCAAAAACAATTATCGTCACCTGCTATTATTGTAATTGGCGAAGTAGTAAAAGAAAGTTCAAAATTACGTTCATTTTACGAGAGTTTGAATTTGGTAGAAAATCAATTTTAGTAAACTAATAAGTTGAAAAGAACGTCATGCTGAACTTGTTTCAGCATCTCATCCTTCTGATTACTTATGAAAGTGTGACTCTGAACCAAGTTCAGAGTCACGAAAAGGTTAATTAAATTAAAATTATTTATGAATCAAAACGAATTATATCCAATATTTTTAAAAGTTGCGCAGTTAAATGTGTTAATAGTTGGAGGTGGAAATGTAGGACTCGAGAAACTAACTTTTTTGTTAAAATCGAGTCCAAATGCTAAGGTAACAATTGTAGCTCCAGATTTTCATCACGAGTTAATAAAATTGGCTAAAAAACACGCTGTTGAAATTATAGAAGAATCATATCAAGTTTCTTATTTGGAAGGGAAACATGTGGTAATTGCAACTACTAATATTATTGATGTAAATATTCAAGTTTATAAAGATTGTAAAGATCGGCATATTTTGGTAAATGTAGCTGATAATCCACCTTACTGCGATTTTTATATGGGTGGAATAGTAACTAAAGGAAATGTAAAAATAGCAATTTCAACAAATGGTAAATCTCCAACATTAGCAAAAAGATTGCGTCAGTTTTTTGAGGAAGTAATTCCAGATAACATTGATGAACTGGCGGAAAATTTAAATAAATTCAGAAATACAATTAAAGGAGATTTTTCAAACAAGGTAACACAGTTAAATAAATTAACCGAAAAACTACTTTAGTGTATTATAAAAATGAATGGTTGTTTGTAATTCAAAAGAATATGCCGTTTCTTTGCACAAAGTTCATAAACATAGTTAATTAGTTATTAAGAAAGGCAGAGGGAATAGACCTATTGAAGCCTTAGCAACCCTTTAAAGCTAAAGAAGGTGCTACGTTCTACCGCAATTTTGTGGGAAAATAACACCTGCTTTTAAAGTAATTCTACTTAATAACTTCCAAATGTTTATGCTAAATTTTAAAAATGGAAGACATCAGAAATATATTAAAAAATAAAATCCTAGTGCTTGATGGCGCTATGGGAACTATGATTCAGCAGTATAAATTTACTGAAGAAGATTATAGAGGTGAAAAATTTAAAGATTTTCATATTTCTGTAAAAGGAAATAATGATATGCTTTCTATAACTCAGCCTGAAGCTATTAAAACTATTCACGGAAAATATTTAGAAGCAGGAGCTGATATTATTGAAACCAACACTTTCTCTAGTACAACTATTGCAATGGCAGATTATGAAATGGAAGAGTTTGTATATGAGTTGAATTTTGAATCTGCTAAAATAGCAAAAGAAGTAGCACTAGAATTCACATTAAAAAATCCAGATCAACCTCGTTATGTTGCTGGTTCAATGGGACCAACAAATAGAACTGCAAGTATGTCTCCTGATGTGAATGATCCTGGTTTTAGAGCGGTTACTTTTGATAATTTAAGAGTTGCATACAAGCAGCAAGCCGAAGCTTTAATTGATGGTGGAGTTGATGTTTTATTGGTTGAAACTGTTTTTGACACGTTAAATGCAAAAGCAGCATTATTTGCTATTGAAGAAATTAAAGCTGAAAGAAATATTGATATTCCAATAATGTTAAGCGGTACAATTACTGATGCAAGCGGAAGAACTTTATCTGGTCAAACGGCAGAAGCATTTTTAATATCAGTTTCTCACATTCCATTGTTAACAGTTGGATTTAATTGTGCTTTGGGAGCAAGTCAGTTAACACCTCATCTAGAAGTATTGGCACAAAAATCTGATTTAAGAATTTCGGCACATCCAAATGCAGGATTACCAAATGCTTTTGGTGAATATGATGAAACTCCAGAAATAATGGCCAATCAAATTAAAGAATATTTAGATAAAAGTTTAATAAATATTATTGGTGGCTGTTGCGGAACTACACCAGCACATATAAATGCAATTGCTGATTTGGTTAAAGATTATAAGCCAAGGTTGGTTGAGTCAGAAATTTAATTTTTAAGAATTTCAAAAATGTAACACTGAGCTTGTTGAAGTGTTTAGAATCTCATTTGAATATAATGAATAAAGAAAAAAAATATTTAAAACTTTCAGGTTTAGAACCATTAATAATTACTCCGGAAAGTAATTTTATCAATGTTGGTGAACGAACCAATGTAGCAGGTTCTCGTAAGTTTTTACGATTAATTAAAGAAGAAAAATTTGATGAAGCTTTAGCTATTGCTCGTCATCAGGTTGAAGGAGGTGCGCAAATTATCGATATAAATATGGATGATGGTTTGTTAGACGGAAAGGAATCAATGGTTCGTTTTATGAACTTAATTGCTGCCGAACCTGATATTGCACGTGTTCCAATTATGATTGATAGTTCTAAATGGGAAATTATTGAAGCAGGTTTGCAAGTTGCACAAGGTAAATGCGTTGTGAATTCTATTTCTTTAAAAGAAGGTGAAGCACAATTTATTGAGCACGCAAGAAAAATAAAAATGTATGGCGCTGCAGTTATAGTGATGGCTTTTGATGAGGTTGGGCAAGCTGATAATTATGAACGTAGATTAGAAATAGCAAAACGTTCGTATGACGTTTTAGTGAATAAAGTAAAATTTCCTTCAGAAGATATTATTTTCGATTTAAATATTTTTCCAGTAGCAACAGGAATGGATGAGCACAGAAGAAATGCCATCGATTTTATTGAAGCAACACGTTGGGTAAGAACAAACTTACCAAATGTAAGTGTAAGTGGTGGTGTTAGTAATGTTTCGTTTTCTTTTAGAGGAAATAATACAGTGCGTGAAGCAATGCATTCTGTTTTTTTATACCACGCTATAAAAGCAGGGATGAATATTGGAATTGTAAATCCATCAATGTTAGAAGTTTATGATGAAATTCCAAAAGATTTATTAGTACATGTTGAAGATGTAATTTTAGATAGAAGAGAAGATTCAACCGAACGATTATTGACTTTTGCTGAAACTGTTATAAGTTCAGTAAAGGAACATAAAGTCGATTTGGCTTGGCGAGAAAAATCAGTACAAGACAGAATTACCCATGCGTTAGTTAAAGGTTTAGATGAATTTATTTTGGAAGATATAGAAGAAGCTAGAATAAATGCTTCGCAACCAATTGAAGTTATTGAAATTAATTTAATGACTGGAATGAATGTGGTTGGGGATTTATTTGGTTCAGGAAAAATGTTTTTGCCTCAAGTGGTAAAATCGGCACGTGTAATGAAAAAAGCAGTTGCTCATTTGTTACCATTTATTGAAGCTGAAAAAAATGGTGTAAGTCAGGCGAATGGTAAAATACTTTTAGCAACCGTAAAAGGAGATGTACACGATATTGGTAAAAATATTGTGAGCGTAGTTCTAGCTTGTAATAATTACGATATTATTGATTTAGGAGTGATGGTTTCTCCACAAAGAATTATTGAGACTGCCAAAGCTGAAAATGTTGATGTCATTGGATTAAGTGGTTTAATTACACCGTCATTAGATGAAATGGTGTATTTAGCAAAAGAAATGGAGCGTTTAAATTTTGAAGTTCCTTTAATAATTGGAGGTGCAACAACTTCAAAAGCGCATACTGCGGTAAAAATTGATCCACAATATAAAAATGCAGTGGTTTATGTACTTGACGCTTCAAGAGCTGTTACAGTAGTTAGTAATTTATTAAATAAAGGAACAAATCAGCAATATATAGGAGCTATAAAAGAAGATTATGTGAAGGTTAGGGAAGGATTTTTAAATCGTTCTAAACGAAAAGAATTCCTATCATTGGCAGAAGCAAGAAACAATAAATTTAAAATTGATTGGGATGCTACAAAAATCTCAACACCAAATTATATTGGAACACAAGTTTTTGAAGATTTTGATTTAACAAAATTAGTAGATTATATAGATTGGAGCCCGTTTTTTAGAACTTGGGAATTGGCTGGGAAATACCCAGCAATTTTAACAGATGAAGTTGTAGGTTCAGCAGCAACAAATTTATTTAATGATGCTAAATTATTATTAGCCAGAATACTTGATGAGAAATTATTAACTGCAAAAGCTGTTTTCGGAATTTTCCCTGCAAACTCTGTGAATGATGATATTGAAGTGTACGCAGATTCAACTAGAAAAGATGTAAATGTTAAGTTTGTAACTTTACGTCAGCAATTAAAAAAGAAAGAAGGAATTCCTTCAATTGCATTAGCCGATTTTATTGCTCCAAAAGAAACAGGGATTAATGATTATTTAGGTTCGTTTTGTGTATCTACAGGATTTGGAACAGCTGAATTGGCTGCGGAATTTGAAAAAGACCACGATGATTATAATTCTATTATGATTAAAGCATTGGCAGATAGATTGGCGGAAGCTTTTGCTGAATATTTGCATGAAAAAGTCAGAAAAGAATATTGGGGATATGATTCTGAAGAAGGTCTTTCAAATCAAGAGTTAATAAAAGAAAGCTATAAAGGAATTAGACCCGCACCGGGTTATCCAGCTTGCCCAGATCATACAGAAAAACGGACAATTTGGGAGTTACTAAGTGTGAAAGAAACTATTGGAGTGGAATTAACTGATAGCTTAGCTATGTGGCCTGCAGCATCTGTTTCAGGTTATTATTTTGGAAATGAAAAGGCTAAATATTTTGGTTTAGGAAAAATTACAGAGGAACAAGTTAAAGATTTTGCAGAGCGAAAAAACATGAGTTTAGAGGAAGCAAAAAAATGGTTAAATCCTAACTTAGCAGAATAAGAATCAATAATTAGAAATTTTAACTGTGAATAAGCGTTAGCGATTGAAGTGATATCCTTTTTTGAAGTGAAATGGAGAAAAAGATTTAACGGAAAGCGCGACCTGAAAGGGAACGCCCAATAACTAAAAATGTAAAGTAAGAGTTCATTGTTTTAACAATAATTACAAGAATTAAGAGATGAACTTTTAAGCAATAAATAAAAAATGAAAGTAACAGAACATATAAAACAGGCCAACGGAAAAACATTATTTTCATTTGAAATTATACCGCCACAAAAGGGGCAAAATATACAGGAATTGTATAATAATATTGATCCTTTAATGGAGTTTAAACCTCCTTTTATTGATGTAACCACATCTAGAGAAGAATATGTTTATATTTCAAAAGAAAACGGACTTTTAGAACAAAAAATGACACGAATGCGCCCGGGAACTGTTGGTATTTGTGCGTCTTTGAAATATAAATACAACGTAGATGCTATTCCTCACGTATTGTGTGGTGGTTTTACCAAAGAGGAAACAGAATATGTGTTGCTTGATTGTCATTATTTAGGCTTGGATAATTTGATGGCTTTGCGCGGTGATGCTATGAAACAAGAGCAGTTTTTTTCAGCGACTAAAGATGGTCATAAATTCGCATCAGAATTGGTTACTCAAATTAAAAATTTGAATAGCGGGAAATATCTGCACGAAATAATTGAAACACCTTATAATTCTGATTTCTGTATTGGAGTTGCTGGTTATCCTGAAAAACATTTAGAAGCTCCAAGTATGGATGCTGATTTGCGAAGATTAAAAGAAAAGGTAGATGCAGGTGCTGATTATGTGGTTACTCAAATGTTTTTTGATAATAATAAATATTTTGATTTTGTGACAAAAGCTAGAGCTATTGGGATTACAGTTCCAATTATTCCAGGAATAAAACCTATTGCAATAAAGAGACATCTTCAAGTGCTTCCACAGATTTTTAAATTAGATTTACCAGAAACGCTAATTTTGGAAGTTGAAAGTTGTAAAGATAATGAACAAGTAAGACAAGTTGGTGTAGAATGGGCTATTGAACAATCTAAAGAATTAATAGCGCAAGGAGCTCCTGTAGTTCATTTTTATTCTATGGGAAAATCAGAAAATATTAAATCTATAGCTTCAGCAGTTTTTTAAAATTACTTTTCTATTTGCTTAAAAATTAAATTAATATATTTGAATAGAGTTAAATAATACGAAATTTAACTCTTACTTTAAATTAATAAATATTAATGCTTAATAAGCAAATTCAGTATGAACTCAAGAAGAAATTTTATTAAGAAATCAGCAATAGTTGGAGCAGGAATTGCAGTTGTGCCAAATATGACTTTCGCTATGGAAAATAGTTCTGACAAATTAAGAGTCGGAATGATTGGCGTAGGTTTAAGAGGTACAAATCATTTGAATAATGTACTAAATAGAAACGATGTTTTAGTCACTGCAATATGTGATATTGATCCCAAAAGAATTTCAATTGCTTTAGATTTATTAGAAAAGTCAGGACAACATAAACCAGCAGTTTTCGGAAATAATGACTATGATTACAGGAATCTTTTAGCGCTTAAAAATGTTGATGCCGTAATAATTTCTACACCTTGGCTTTGGCATACACGTATGGCAAAAGATGCTATGTTAGCTGGGAAATACACTGGACTAGAAGTTTCTGCAGCTAATACTATGGAAGAATGTTGGGATTTAGTAAATACGCACGAACAAACCGGAACACATTTAATGATTTTAGAAAATGTGAATTACAGAAGAGATATTTTGGCCGTACTAAATATGGTGAAACAAGATGTGTTTGGAGAGTTAGTTCATTTTAGATGTGGTTACCAACACGATCTTCGTTTTGTAAAATTGAATGATGGAAAAACGGCTTACGGAAAAGGAGTTGAATTTGGAGAAAAAGGAATCTCAGAATCTGTTTGGAGAACACAACATTCATTGTTAAGAAATGCAGATGTATATCCAACTCACGGTGTAGGTCCAATTGCCACTATGTGTGATATAAATAGAGGAAACCGTTTTTTGTCCATCACTTCTAATGCAAGCAAGGGAATTGGATTGCATGATTATATCGTTAAAAATGGAGGAGCAGACCATCCGAATGCAAAGCTAAAATTTAAACAAGGCGATGTAATTACTTCTACTATTGAAACAGCCAATGGAGAAACTATAATTGTAACACATGATTGTAATTTACCAAGGCCTTATTCTTTAGGGTTTAGAGTTCAGGGATCAAATGGTTTATGGGAAGTAGACGGAAATAGAATATATATAGAAGGGCAATCTGATCCACATAGATGGGATGAAGCTGACGAGTGGTTAAAAAAGTATGACCACCCTCTTTGGAAAAAATATGGAGAATTGGCAACAGGTGCTGGTCATGGAGGAATGGATTATTTTGTTATCAATGCTTTTGTTGAATCTGCAAAACTAAATATTGCACCACCATTAGATGTTTATGATGCTGCTGCTTGGAGTGCGGTTACACCTCTTTCTGAATTATCGATTGAAAATAATGGAGAGCCACAAAATTTCCCTGATTTTACGAGAGGAAATTGGATTAAGCGAAAACCATATAATTGGATGAAAGACACCTATTAATAAAATTACTTTTACCAATAGACTCATAAATAAAAGTAATGTACTTAAATAGATATGGCAAATTATTTGTTTACTTTTGTAATATAAAATATAGAAATTAATAATTAAAAAAATAGAGTATGGCATTAGAAGTAACAGACGCAACTTTTGACGAAGTAGTTTTAAAATCAGACAAACCAGTTATGGTTGATTTTTGGGCAGCATGGTGTGGACCTTGTAGAATGGTTGCTCCAATAATGGATCAATTAACTACAGAGTTTGAAGGAAAAGCAGTAATAACTAAGGTTGACGTTGATGCAAATCAAGAATTTGCGGCAAAATACGGAGTAAGAAATATTCCAACAGTTTTAGTATTTAAAAATGGTGAGGTTGTTGAAAAGCAAGTAGGTGTAGCTCCAAAATCTGTTTATGAAGAAAAAATAAATGCACATTTATAAAATATATCTTTCAAGATAATTTTAAAGGCTTAACATATTGTTAAGCCTTTTCTTTTTTTTAATAGTATATTTACGAGTGTTAAAAAGCAAAAATGAGCCCGTTATTAGTTAAAAATATTTCTGAATTAAACAACCTGGAATTGTTAGCAAATCAGGTAGTTGAAGGATTTATTACGGGGATGCATAAAAGCCCTTTTCACGGTTTTTCAGTTGAATTTGCGGAACACAGATTGTATAATAAAGGAGAGAGCACTAGACATATAGATTGGAAATTATATGCCAAAACTAAGAAGCTATTTGTAAAACGTTACGAAGAGGAAACCAATTTAAGATGCCATTTAATTATTGATAATTCAGCATCTATGCACTATCCAATAGTTAAAAACCCTTCCATAGATAATTTAACAAAGATTGCTTTCTCAACAATAGCTTCAGCAGCATTAATGGAAATATTAAAGCGTCAGAGAGACGCTGTAGGCCTAAGTATTTACAGTGATAAGGATGATTATTATGCGCCAACAAAAGGAAGTGACAGGCATAGAAGGATGTTATTGGCTCAATTAACAGAGTTACTAAAGAATACTTCTAAGGCTTCTACTGAAACTTATACAATTCTACATGAAATTGCAGAAAAAATTCATAGAAGGTCGTTAATTTTTTTGTTTACAGATATGTTTCAGGAATCCAAAAATGAAAATGAGCTATTTGAAGCCTTACGTCATTTAAAATATAATAAACATGAGGTTGTTTTGTTTCATACATATGATGGAAAATTAGAATTAAACTTTGATTTTGATAATTCACCAAAGAAATTTGTTGATGTTGAAACCGGTGAAGAAATAAATTTATATGCTGAATCTGTAAAGAAACAATACAAAGTTGAGGTAGAAAATTATTTTAATGATTTGAAAATGAAATGTATGCAGTATAAGATTGATTATGTTCCTGTAGATATTAATAAAGGGTTTCATCAAATATTAGTTTCGTATTTAATTAGTAGAAAAAGATTTTTGTAAAAACATTAAAAAAAGCTTTGTATATATAAAAAACACTATTATATTTGCATCCGCTAAGAGCAACGGTCTGGTAGTTCAGCTGGTTAGAATACCTGCCTGTCACGCAGGGGGTCGCGGGTTCGAGTCCCGTCCAGACCGCTTTTCAAAAAGTAAATCAAAGAAATTTGATGAAAGCCCCTTTAAAATGGGGCTTTTTTTATTTTATATTGTTTCCTATTTCTTTTCAATTCTTCACATTGCGAGTGTCTTATACGGAGGACTTTTAATGTCAATTTTAGTTCCACCTATTTAGGTTTTTATGCACTGGTTTTCAGTGTTTTTCACAGTAAAATTTAAATGTTTTGCTATAATTTTAACCTTAAATATTTTAGTATGAAAAGAGCAACATTTAGTATTTTATTTTTTATCAAAAAAAGCAAGTTATTAAAAGATCAAACCGCACCAATTTATATGCGTGTTACGGTAAATGGAAAACGATCTGAAGTTTCTATTAAAAGAAGTATACCTCCAAGACTTTGGGATGCTTCTAGGAATAAAGCAAAAGGAAATTCTAAAGAAAATAAAAAATTGAACGATTACCTTTCAAGTATCAGAGGACAACTTTTTATGCATCAGCAGGAACTTCAAGAAAGTAATAAATCAGTTTCTCCTAAATCGTTGACAAATGCATTTTTAGGAGTTGGAGAGGAAATGTGGACTCTAATTGAATTGTTCCAGGATCACAATACTAAAATGAAACAATTAGTAGGCAGTGAATATGCTCCATTAACATTACAACGTTATAAGTCAGCATTAAAACATATTAAAACCTTTTGCCAGACTGAGTATAAAAATCTAAATCTTCCTTTAGCAGAAGTTGATAATAAGTTCATCACGCGTTTTGAGTTTTATTTAAAAACCAAAGCCAAATGCCAACACAATTCAGCAATGAAACATATTAAAGCTTTAAAGAAGATTATCAATCTAGCGATGGCCAATGATTATATTAGAAAAAATCCATTCAGAAGCTATAAGATAACTCAGAAAACGGTAGAGCGAGAGTGTCTTTCGCAAGGTGAATTAAATAAGTTGATGGAAAAAGAATTTTCTATTGAAAGAATTGCAATCGTAAGAGATTTATTTCTATTTCAATGCTACACAGGTTTATCATATAAAGATTTAGAAAAACTTTCTGAAAACCATATCCAAATTGGAATAGATGGTCGTAAATGGATAGTCATTAATAGAACAAAAACGGGTGTACAATGCAGGATTCCATTGTTGCCAATAGCTGCTCAAATTTTAGATAAATACAAAAATCATATTTCTGCACAAGTAAAAAACGTGTTGTTACCTGTACCAAGCAATCAAAAAATGAATGCCTATTTAAAAGAAGTAGCAGACCTGTGCGGAATTCATAAAAGTTTGCATAGCCACTTAGGAAGACACACCTTTGCTAGTACTGTAACACTTTCTCAAGGCGTGCCAATGGAAACAGTTTCCAAACTTTTAGGTCATAAAAAAATAGCAACCACTCAAATTTACTCTAAAGTATCTGATGCTAAAACAAGTGTAGATATGGCTTTTCTAAGTGATAAAACTGCAATGTAGTTTTAAAAAATAGTACTTTTGGATTTAGATACGTTACTTCGCATTGTAGTGTGTCTTTTTTGTCTGACATTTTAATAATGCACTCCTAAGTAACTATCTATTGTGAGTAAAGAAATTATATTAGAAAGTTTTAAAAACTTGTTATATGAACTAAGTTCAATTAATGATATATATAATAAATCTAAAAAAGAAGAACTACAAAAAGCACTTAAAAATGCAGATGATCTTATTTTTCTGAATCATAGTAGTTTTAGTACATTTTATGAATGTGTAAATGAATATATATGCTCAGGATATAAACCATATTCTACTAATATATTTAATAAAACCATATTGGGTCCAGATATTAAAAAGAGAATACCCTTAGTTGAAGTAAAAGTAATTTACAATCAGTTAATTAAGTTAATAGAAGATGAAATGTCTAGTGGCCTTATAGATACGAATGCTGCTATTAAGAATGACAATCAATTAGGTGCAGAAAAAGTGATATTGTCTAGTATTACAGGTGTAAATGACGAAATTGTTGAGTTGCATAAAGCTTTAAGTATAAATGCACTTTCTAAAGCTAAACTTCAAATAAAAACAGATAGATATGTAAAGGAAATAGTTTCATTGATTAACAGCGTGTTGCTAAATGATATATATAGAATTTTTGAGAAGCGTAAAATTAATGAAGAAGTGCTGCTTGAAATTTTCCGTTTAAATCCTAAGCCTAAAAATGATTACATTCAAAAGTGGGTAGATTGTACGGTAGCTCCCAATGAAATCAAAAGGTTTAAAACTATAGATTATTGGGCAGAAATTATGGAGTTTGAGTTGGATGATGATGAAATTCAAAAAATTGAGGTTCATCAGAAAAAAACATTTTTAGAAGGGGTTAAGTTAAAATTGGATTTAGAAATTAATAAATTAAATAGTTTGCCAAATAAACTTTTTATTGTTGAGCAAAACAAAAACCTTTTAGAAAAATTCTTTATTGGAAATGCAACAAATGAAGATGAAGTTAGGCTAAAAAAAATATTCAATTTTAATGATTCAGCTGAAGTGTTATTAGCGTATGATAATGTTCTCAATGAAAAAGTTGGTTTTGATCAATTTACCATTTTCAGTAAAAATGGTGGTTATTCGTCAATATTTATTGCAGCTTTCTTTATGCTTTATCTTGAAAGTATAAAAAGTGACACAAAAGATACAGGAAGTGAACAGCAAACTTTTAATTCTATCCTTCCTGATATTGAAAGTAGGAAATTTGTAATGAAAACACTTGAAGACTTGAGAATTACTGTAGATGGAAAATCTGTTTTAACACCAAGAAAAAAAGGTGCACTAAGGGGAGTTGTGGAGGCTTTGAGAGAGAAATTGATTATTCCAAATATTGGTTTAGCATTACTTTGTAATTTAATAGCTGAAGAAATTCAATTAGAATTAAAATCAGAATTAGACGCTTCAAATATTTCAGAAAAATATAAAAAAGAAGCACTAGAATACATAAAAAACAACCCATTTCACCAAAATACTTCCATTATAAGGGTTTTATAAGGGTGACCTAATAGCTACCCGTCAATCATGCAACCTTGCAGTATAATATTAAATAAATATACCAATATGGAAGTAATTATTTTAAGTGTAGAACAATTCACTAAAATCGAAAATAGTATAGAAGAACTAAAGAAGAAAATAGAAGGAAGCCAAAAGTCACCAAAAATCACATTTCTAGACAATCAAGAATTTATTCAACTTATGAATATTAGCAAACGTACCGCCCAAACCTGGAGAGACAATAGCGTTATACCCTTTTCGCAGATTGGCAATAAAATCTATTACAAAATTAGTAATGTAGAGATGCTTTTAGAAAAGAATTCTCATAATGCTTTCAGGAATGAAAGAAAACAATCTTAATTGTCAGGTTATGAGTAAATCAACTATAGAATGGACTAACACCACATGGAACCCAGTAACAGGATGTGATAAAGTATCCCAGGGATGTAAATATTGTTACGCAGAAATAATGTCCAAAAGGCTTCAGGCAATGGGAGTAAAAAAATATAAAGACAATTTTAAAGTTAGGGAACACCCAGAGACACTTAAAGAACCTTCCACTTGGAAAAAACCAAGATTGGTATTCGTAAACTCGATGAGCGATTTATTTCATAAAGAAGTTTCTACAGACTTTATTAAGCAAGTTTTTAAAGTGATGAACGAAAACCCCAAACACACCTTTCAAGTATTAACAAAACGAGCAGACAGGTTATTGGAACTAAGTTCAGAGATAAATTGGACACCAAATATTTGGATGGGTGTTTCTGTTGAAAATGAGGATGTATTAGAACGAGTAGATTATTTAAAGCAAACTGGAGCGCAAATTAAGTTTTTATCTATTGAACCATTATTGGGGCCTGTTGATGATTTAAATCTTAATGGTATTAACTGGGTAATAGTTGGTGGTGAAAGTGGACCAAAATCAAGACCAATGAAAGTTGAGTGGGTAAACCAAATACACAAAAAGTGCACTGAAGTTGGTGCACCATTCTTTTTCAAACAATGGGGTACCTGGGGATCTGATGGTATAAAACGAAGTAAAAAAACCAATGGAAGGCTTTTAAATGGTAGAACTTATGATGAAATTGAAACAACAGCTGCTAACTATTTATTAACTAACAAATTAAAAAAGTAAGCTATGAGCAATATATTTAACAACTTTATACGAACAAATAAATTTAATAACGCAAATAGGTACATTTTGATAAAGATGGAATCAAAATTAGATAAAATCTTAGAGATGATCCACGATAAAACTAACCCTGACAAAATTTTTATTGACGAAGAAACTTATACTCAAGTAATAATTCATATAGAGGGAATTGATAAGCTTTGGCATACTATAAAAAACCATTCTGAAAATATGAAATATGTTTATGACACTCTAATACAAATTGAAGATTTAATAAACATTAATATTAGACATTTTGACAACAAAACTTTTAATAGTGATATTAGTGCTCCTTATCCAGCAGTTGGTCGAACCTTTAGAGATGGTAAACCTTATATTTATTTAGATAAAATGAATTCATCTTCTAAAACAGATACAGATAGCGTGTTAAAAGGGGCTGAAAATAAAAAGGGTTTAGTATGAAAAAAAACATAACAAACCCTAAAAATCTTTTGGAACAAAGACAAGGGCAAGATACAAAATTAATTTCAAAGTTTGAAGATTTAAGTACACCTGAAACAGTTACAAATCATACTCAGAACACTCATGAGCAAGCTTCTAGTAAAAATTTATTTGTTGTTATGACTGCAAATCAATGGATTGATGAAGCAAAAAACAGACCCATTCCTAAAATGCTTTTTAGTGAATTTTGGTTTGAGGGTGAAATATGCATTCTCTTTGCAGACACTAATTTAGGAAAGTCAATTCTTGCAGTTCAAATAGGCGACAGCATAAGTACTGGAGAGCAAATTAAAGGTTTCAAATTAGAAGCATTAGGGCAATCGGTGCTATACTTCGACTTTGAACTATCCGACAAGCAATTTCAAAATAGATATTCAATAGACTATGTAGATGAATATAAATTCAGTCCGAATTTTAAAAGAGTAGAAATCAATCCAGAAGCAGATATACCAGCAAAGAAATCTTTTGAAGACTATCTTAATGATGAGCTAGAAAATGAAATAATTAGAACCAATACTAAGATTTTAATTATCGACAATCTCACATACTTGAGAAATGAAACCGAACAGGCAAAAAATGCACTTCCTTTAATGAAGCATTTAAAAGCCTTGAAAAAGAAGTATGACTTATCAATTTTAGTATTAGCTCACACACCAAAAAGAGACCTATCAAAACCAATTACAAGAAATGATTTAGCAGGTAGTAAAATGCTGATTAATTTCTGTGATAGTGTATTTACAATTGGAGAAAGTAGCAGCAATAAAAATATAAGATATTTAAAACAAATCAAGGCTCGTAATACTGAAATATTATATGATTCTGAAAATGTAATTGTTTGCCATATAGAAAAGCCAATCAATTTTCTAAAATTCATTTTAGTTGATCTAGGAACAGAGTTAGATCACCTAAAACAATTAACAAAAGAAGATAAAGAAAAGACAAAAATAGCAGTTTTAGAATTGACTGATAAAGGAGTTTCAAATGTCGAAATTGGCAAAAAATTAGGCATTCACGAGAGTACCGTACGAAAGTATAAAAAACAAAACATCTCATTATCAGATTATTAACTTTATATTTCGTATGATTCGTATACCTCGTACACTATACGAGGTATACGAACTGTACGAATTGAACCCTAAAAACTCAGCTTACAAATCATTTATATCATTTGCTTCTTAAAAAATAATAAACTTTGCTTCGATATCCCTGGGATAGAATCTATACATTTTAGAGTCATTATTAATTTAAATTGTAGCTATAAAGAATTAGTCAATGTAAGCGATATAGATTTCTAAATACCATTTTTGATTTGTAGATAAAAACAGAGGAGTGTCCACACCACCCATAATTCGACCCCTAACGAAGGATATTGATTTTGAGACCATGTGGCTGCATAGCATTAAAGTCTTTGTTCAGTATCCTAATATTACCTCAAATGGATGTTTTGTCTTTGGTTTTTAGCTGATTTTTTCTCAGGTTTTGAGCATAAATAATCAATATTTAAGCTATAATATTCATTTTTTATCTTGTTTTTTTTTGATAGTTATACGAATCAAAATTTTCAGTTAAAATAGAATCACTATAAATTAGATTGAGAATGTAAACCTGGGGATATATTTATTAAATTAGACAGACCTAAAAATCCTATTAAAAATTGCTAGTTACATTAACTTAAATTTATCTCTGAATTTGTAATGATAAACAGTTTGTTTCTAATAGATATAACAAGTTAGCCATTTCTTGTAGCTTTTAAAAATCAATGATTCATTTAATATTAAAGCACTTACTTATTTCTATATTTCTTTACATTCCCTAGATAATTCATTTTTTAAATTACACTAAATTGAAATGTCGTTTCATTAATATATTCTTCCCCTGGTTTTAATATTGAAGTCGGAAATATTTTATTATTAGGCGCATCGGGAAAATTCTGTGTTTCAAAACAAATAGCTGAAAATTTAGAATAACTAACTCCATTTTTATAAGTCAAATCAGGTAATTTTACAGGTGTATAAACTACACCTGCAGGTTGATTGGTATAAACTTCCATTTGTATTCCTTTTTTTGGGGACATTAATAAAGCTTTTAATCTTTCATCTCCAAAGACAAATGTATCATCAAAACCTTTAAAATCTCTTCTTCCAAGTAGTGACATTTTATTTCTATCAAAACGGGTGTTCAATGAATTTATCAATTCTCCTGAAGGAATTAATTGTTCATTTACCTCTAAATAATATGGACTATTAATTAATAATTTATGATCTAATATAGTGCCTTTTCCATCTAAATTAAAATAAGAATGATTGGTTAAATTGACGTGTGTTTCAGCATCTGATTTTGCTTTATATGTAATTTTAACTTCATTATCTTCGCTAAGCTGATAGGTTACAAAAGTTTTTAAATTCCCCGGATAGCCTTCCTCTAAATGTTCGCTGAAACAAGATAATGTTACTTGTGGGTTTCTTCCTTCATTTAAACTTACAACTTCCCAATATTTTTTATCAAGTCCAATTTTTCCACCATGTAAGTGAACACCATTTTCATGATGAATTGGATATACCTCATCATTAATTTTAAAGCATCCTCTAGAAATTCTACCAGCATATCTTCCAACTGAACTACCTAAATACAGCCCTTTTTCCAAATAAATCGGTTTAATATAATCTTCAGCAGATTCTAAACCAATAACTACATTTATGAGTTCTTTATTTTTATCGGGGACCATTAAGCTTATTATGGTAGCTCCAAAATTAGAAACTTGTAATTCTAACCCATTTGAATTTATGAGTTTTATTGCTATAATTTGTTGAACCATCACTTTTAATTAATTTTATAATACAATTTTCAAATTAACTGTTTCTTTTCTTTTCCCATTCCCAAGATGATTCTGTCATATCATCTAGTGTTAATATAGGATTCCAATTCAATTCTTCTTTTGCTTTAGAAGTACTTGCGTATAAAATTGGCACATCTCCTTCTCTTTTAGAGGCGAATGAATAATTTAATTTTTGTTTTGTTGTTTTCTCAAAAGAAGCTATTACATCTAAAACTGAGTAACCGATTCCTGTACCAATATTAAAAATTTCAAAATTCTCAAGTACTTCATTTCGTATCAATCTTTGAAGTGCCAAAACATGTGCTTTTGCAAGATCCACCACATGAATGTAGTCTCTTACGGCCGTACCATCTTTTGTTTTATAATCATTCCCAAATATTTTTAGCTCATCTCTAAGCCCTAAAGCTGTTTGTGTAATAAATGGCATTAAATTATTTGGAATACCAGTAGGAGTTTCGCCTAAATTACCTGAGCTGTGGGCTCCTATTGGGTTAAAATACCTTAATGATATTGCTTTAAAGTTTATTGATGCTTTTGAAAAATCTTCAATTATTTCTTCTCCAATTTTTTTGGTATTGCCATAAGGTGATGTAGGTCTTTTTGTTGTTGAATTTTCGTTTAACGGAAAACAATCTGGCAATCCATAAACGGTTGCTGATGAAGAGAATATTAAATTTCTTATTCCAAACCTATTCATACCTTCAAGAACATTTAACAATATATTTAAATTGTTATGATAATATTGAAGAGGCATTTTCACACTTTCTCCTACAGCTTTAAATGCAGCAAAATTAATTAATCCTACTGCATCCTTATTGCTTTCAAAAAAGATGGAAGTTTTGTTTTTATCTGTCAGGTCAATATTTTCAAATGTAGGTTTTACACCCGTTATACTTTTAATGCTATCTAAAACTGAAATATCTGAATTACTTAAATTATCAACGATAATTACCTCAAATCCTTCATTTATAAATTCCACAGCTGTATGCGAACCTATATATCCTGTACCACCTGTAATTATTATTTTATTTTTCATTTATTTATCATCTTTTATTTCCAGAAAACAGCATATAATGCTACTAACACAATCATTACTGCAAACGAACCAATGTTAAATAATGGGCTTGTTTTGAATAATTCTTTAGAAATTTCAATACCTTTTTCATCATCTTTTCCTT
>NZ_CALAEQ010000050.1 GCF_937891065.1 uncultured Lutibacter sp.
CCATTTGAAAAAGATGAAAAATTTTGTGCTGAGTGTGGAACTGCAATAAATGAAGGAGTTGCAACAAACAAAGAGATTCCTGATAAAAAAATAATCTCAAAAAGTAAACCACAATCCATTCCAACTATAACATCAAATCCTTCAATAAAAAAGAAAAAAGGGGGCATTTTAAAAACAATAGGAAAAATTATAGCAGGGTTTTTAGCATTTATTATAATTGGTTCTATAATTCTCTATAATTTAGGTGATGATCAAGAAGGTGCTTCTCTATCGAAAGAAGACACCGTTGATTATTCTGATGATAGTAATGTAAAAAACACTGAAAGAGAAGAGTTA
Organism: uncultured Lutibacter sp.; assembly: GCF_937891065.1. Classification (GTDB taxonomy): domain Bacteria; phylum Bacteroidota; class Bacteroidia; order Flavobacteriales; family Flavobacteriaceae; genus Lutibacter. The sequence goes on from NZ_CALAEQ010000050.1 coordinate 337, forward strand.
GATAAAAACGTTGAATTTACTCAAACCATAATAGGAGAATTAGATAAAAATGAAATACAACTAGAAATACCTAAAAATACCTTTGATCAAGAAGTAAATCTTCGTGTTAATATGACAAAAGATATTCCTGCTTTTGATAAAAAAAGAGCAAAATTATTTGGATTACCTTTTAACATTTTAATAGACCAAAAATCAAAACGTCTAAATGAACCCGTAACCATAAAACTAAAATTATCTGAAAAGGAAATATCTGAATTAGAACATCCGGAAGATTTATGGATAGGTTATTATAATGGAAACCAATGGGATTATTTTAAACCTCAAGAAGTTAATTTAAAAGATAAATATGTAAAATTTGAAACCTACCATTTTAGCCCTTATGCGAAATCAAAACTCACAAAAGAAGAACGAATTAAAGATTATGCTGATAAAGCAGCCGTTGAGCAATGGTCAGCAAGAAACAACAATAAGCCCGCAAGGCAAGCAACAGAAAAAATTGTTCGACAAGTTCTAGGTAAGTATTTGGGTTTAGGGAATAAAAGTTTAACCCAAGACATTGTAGAATCAATTATGAATGAAAGTGATTACCAAAAACTTTTAGTAAGTTATAATGATAATAAAATGGATCAATTCGGTCAGGACGTTGCTATATTAGCTGGTAAAACAATAGTTAAAGTAGTTACCGAAGATAGCAATGCAAAAGCATTTTTAGGTGGTGTAACTCAACATGCTTCAAAAATAAATACTGGGATAAATATTGCTCGTGCTTTATCTCAAGGCAATTTAGAACAAGCAGCAAAGGATTTATCAAATGAAATTATAAATTCATTTCCAATGACAAAACTTTTTAGAGAAGCTGCAAAAATAACTGACCAACAAATAGTTAGATGGCGAGACCAAGAACTAGAAGCTGCATATAAAGTATTTGTAAATGGATCACAAAGTGCTGTCCCTTTTTGGGGTTACGATGTTGAACCTGGAAATTTTGATGAAGTTTGGATACAAATGAAAGGGCTTAAACCTCAATTACTAAGAGATGCAAAAAAAAAGTATGCATTAGCAAAAGGTATTAAAGTTGAGAACTTAGGTACTAGGGCCTTAGAAATTATTGAAGATGAAACAAAAGAAAACTTAAAGAAAAAATTTGAACAGCGCGAAAAAGAAGAAAAAGAAATTGAAAAATTAAAAGAACAAAATATTAAGCTTATCAAAAATTTTGAAGATGCAAATCTTTTAAACAAATATAGATTTGGCTATACCGAACAAACATCTTTTGAGCTTCGACTTCATAGGCTTTACAAAATTAAAGACATGATACTAAAAGACACAAAAAGTAAAGTTGGGTTTTTAGGCGTAAATGAAGGTGGTATTATCCCTGCAAAAACAGTCGCCAGATTGATACAAATATGGTACAACCCTGATGGAGGAAAAGAGAAATACCGAGAAGAATTGATAGAATTAGGATATATTGAAGAAGTAGAAGAACTAGAATTAGCTGATGGACCATGGGAGTTGTCTTTTTATGAGTCAAAAAAGCTATTTGAATCTATGGATAATTTTTCTGAGTATATGAGTGCATCAAAGGAAAGGAAGAAAGTTATACTAGAAATAGATCTTATTAATACAGAAAAAGCTATTAAAAGAATGAACGAGGAATATAAGAATTCATTAAGTTTAGGTTTTATAAATTTACCTTCCGCAACATATGAAAAAAGTGAAATGGGTTTAATGTTTCTTTATAAATACAACCCTATTTTAAAAGATGGATTATATACATTTTCTTATACCGAAGGTTTTGGTAAAGAAAAAGAAAGAATGAAATATATAATTCAATTAAAATCTAACGACTATTTTGAAGGAAAAATGTTTTATGATTCCTTTGGTAGCGTTTATATTATTTATATTAAAGGAAAATTAAAAATTTAAATTATGGCATATTGTTCAAATTGTGGAAGTGAATTAAAAGGAAATAGTGCATTTTGCGAAAATTGTGGTACGCAAATAAATCAGGTAGAAACTCAACAACCTGTAATCCAAGAAATAGTTGGAGAAGTAACCTTTGAAGTTGTAAATAAAGAGCGCTTAAACTTGGTAAAAGTTGAGGTAGATAACGCATCTTTTCGTTATGAATCAGGTGCAATGCATTATATGAATGGCGACCTTGAATTAGAAGCAAAAGCACCCAGTATTGGCAAAATGTTTAAGTCAATGTTAACTAAAGAAGCCATTGTTAAACCTATAATAAAAGGTAGTGGAACTGTATTTTTACAACCTTCATTTGGTGAATTTACTATTTTAAATTTAGAGAATGAAGAATGGATTTTAGACAGAGGTGCTTACTTTGCCTCAGACATTAATATAGAAATAGGCTCGTATACAAATAAAGCAATAAGCGCTATATTTTCAGGTGAAAAATGGTTTCAAACAGTTGTATCAGGAACTGGAAAAGTAATTATTACATCAGCAGGTCCAATTGAAGAAGTAGAATTAACTAATGGAAAACTTGTTGTTGATGGTGCTTTTGCTATAGCTCGTACTTCAGGTATTGAATTAAAAGTTTCAAAAGCTACTAAAGGTATTTTTTCAACACTAATTTCAGGAGAAGGAATTGTAAATACATTTACAGGAACTGGAAAAGTGTTAATAGCTCCTGTTGATAATTATTTGAATACATTAATTAATTCTGTCCTCTCTATTGGATATCAAATACAGAATTTGCGTAAATAAGGTTAACTATTATTAAATTACTAAAATAAAAGTAAATGAAATATTGTAAATATTGTGGTGCAAAATTAAAAATGAATGCTAAATTTTGTA
>NZ_CALAEQ010000051.1 GCF_937891065.1 uncultured Lutibacter sp.
CGATTTGCTACGTCCGAAAAATCTCCGATTTCTCAGTCGCACAAATCTTATAAAAATCCGTTGTGTGCAACCCGATAAAAACACAAAAATTCTAAAAAATGGAGCTTACTAAAAGAATATTATCTTTTTTAAAACCTGATTTGGTTGATAAGATTCTGAATGAATCGACTATTAAGGAATTCCCAAAAGGAACAGAAATCCTTAGAGAAGAGCAATATATTAGCGTAGTTCCAATTGTGCTTAATGGATTGGTTAAAGTGTATTCACGTTTTGATGAAAAGGAATTACTGCTATACTATATTGAGCCATCTCAGAGCTGTGTAATGACTTTCTACGCTGCTTTAAAAAATACACCTAGCAAAGTAATTGCAACTACCGAAGAAGATTCCAAAATACTGTTGATTCCAATAAAATATTTACCAAAGTGGCTGAAAGAATATCCTGATTTTAATGAATTGTTTTACAATCAATATAACCTCAGATATTCAGAACTTATAGATACAATTGGACATTTGTTATTAGATAAAATGGATAAAAGACTTTTTGACCATTTGAAGAAAAAATCAGCACTCAATAATAATAGCTTAATTAAAATGAGTCACAGTCAAATAGCTAATGAATTAGGAACAGTTCGTGAAGTAGTGACAAGAGTTTTGAAAAAGCTAGAAACAGAAGGGAAATTGTTCCAAAGTAAGGACGGAATTGAAATTATAGGTGAGTGGTGACCGTAGTCACTGCATAGGTTATTTAATAACCATTTCTTTGTTTTAAATAATATTAACAATAAAAATTTAAAACATGAAAAAAAATATGGGAACAGCAGATAGAATTATCAGAGTGATAATTGCTGCAATCGTAGGAATTCTTTATTCCGTAGGTGTCATTTCAGGAACTTTAGGTATAGTACTTTTGATTTTAGCTGGAGTATTTGTTTTAACAAGTCTAATTAGTTTTTGTCCGTTGTATGCACCTTTTGGTATCAAAACTTGTCCACTAAAAGGTAAATAATAAAGAAATTTAGTCAAAACCCCTCATTAGCAATATTTTCAAACATAATCGCTAAATAAAAGTATAGCCTTAAGTTTTATTGATTCAGCCATTTTTTAAATTCAGCTGCTTTATTTTTACTTATAATAATTGGATTACAATACTTGGCATTAATTTTTAATTGATTATTACCGTATTTTACAATTTCTTCAATTCCTTTTACAGATATTATGTATTGTCTATTAGCTCTAAAAAAAATTGAATTATCTAAATTATTATAAAGTTCATCTAAGCTAGAATTTGAAGTGTATTTTTTTCCATCCAAGCAGGTTATAGAAGTAATTGAATTTTCAGTATTAATAAAAGCTATTTGTTCTATTTTTATTGAAATTAGTTTATTTTTTGAATATGTTAGTACTCTTTTTTTAAATTTTGAATTATCCTCATTTTCTTCTTCAATGTTAGAAAGGCTATCTATTCTATCGCTAATTTTATTTCTATAATTTGTTAGGTTTGTATTTAGTTTTGAAAGTGTTAAAACTTCACCCATTAAAAGTTGATTTTTCAACTCTAATTCCTTTTCATAATAATTACTTAAATATCTTATAAAAATTATTGAAAGTAATATTATAGAAACTCCTGTTAATAAATAAACTAAAATAAATGTAAACTTCAACTTATTAATCTTTTTATCAATATTGGTAATATTGGCATGAGCCGCAATTATCCAATCCGAATTTTTAACCGGGTATAAGTAAATTATTTCAGAACTTCTATCAGTATTAAACTCTCTAACGCCACCACCGTGTTCTTTATTTACTAACAACTGATAAAAATCTTCCGAATCTAATCCTTCATCTAATGGTCGCACATAAGATTCATTTGGGTTAACTTTTTTTCCTATTTTTTGTGGATCTGGGTGACAAATTTCTACACCAGACCAATCGAACATACAAATAAAACCGGATTCAATATTAGTTCCTTCAATACTTTTTTGAATATTATTAATTATGGTATCTCTATGCGTTCCATTTGCAATTTGATAGGTAACTAAATTTGAAAATTCTCTAGCTTCCCTTTGACTTGATTCAATTTGAATTTCTAAAAACTGGTTGGTACTAACTTTAATTAAATAATTCATATTTATATATCCAATAACAAAAACTATTATGGATATAGCAAGTAATGTGAGCAGGGATAAGGTTTGTTTTTTCAATTTAATTAAATTTTCAATGGCTTTTTTTCCGTTTTAACAGATATAATTCCGTTTCACTAAATTATTTTTTGAAAAACGATTTAACTATTTGTTATTTGTTTCAAATTTAATGAAATAACACAAATATTATTATAAAAACAGTCTTTATTTTAACCTATCATAATGAAGATGAAAGTCATACTATTATAAATTCAACCTCATTAAATTTAAAATAATTTGATGTACAATAAAGGTATTTCATTTAATATTTTATAAGTAATTCTAACAAATTGAATCATTCATATTTTCAAAATTGTGAAAAATAAAACATTTAAAATAATAAGTATTGTTGGAATTGTACTTATATTCCTTCTAGGTTATGCATTAAAGCAATATAACAAGCCTCATATTGATATAAAAAATGCAGAAGCATCAATATATACAAGTGTTCATGAAATAGTTGATGAATTTCAACAAGATGAATTTTTAGCAAATAAAAAATATACGGATAATATAATTCAATTAAAAGGCACAATTTTTGAAATTTCAATTAATGAAGGTTATAGTGTTATTACATTAAAAAGCAAAAACAATTCTTTTGGTGTTATTTGTAACATGCTTCCTGAAAATAATTTAGATGCCATAAAACATAAAAAAGGTGATGTTATAGAAATAAGGGGAGTATGTACGGGATATTTATTAGATTTAATTATGGTAAAATGTGTATTAATTAACAACTCAAATAACTTAAAATGATAAAGAATACTATTTTAATAATTACATTACTTTTTAGTATTTGTGCATTTTCACAGGGAAAATATTTGACTAAAGACGGTTACATTTCTTTCTTTTCACACTCGTTAGTTGAAGATATAAAAGCCAATAATTATCAGGTTGTAAGTATTATCGATAGTGAAACTGGTGAAATTGCTATTCAATTATTAATGAAATCTTTTATGTTTAAAAAAGCATTAATGCAAGAACATTTTAATGAAAGCTATATTGAATCTCATAAATATCCAAAGGCAATATTTAAGGGTTTTATTCTAAATTTTAATGAGTTTGAGGGCGAAAATTCTAACTTAGAAATTAAAGGAATTTTATCAATTCACGGAAAAGAAAAAGAAGTAAGTACAATTGCAAATGTTGTTATTTTAGAAAATGAAATAAACTTATCAGGTCATTTTATGGTTGAAGTTGCCGATTTTGACATTAAAATTCCAATGGTCGTTAGAAATAACATTGCTAAAATTATTAAAATTTCATTTGAACTTAATCATAAACCATATAACTAAATATATCAAGCTTTATAAATTTATAAATTCAAAACAAATGAAGAATATACTATTGGTCCTGTTTATTTTTTTAATAACAAATACTCTAATTTCTCAAAACTTAGATGCTATTTTAGAACAAGAAACATTAAGCACCACTAACATTGTAACTAGTACTTTTAATGGAACTAGAATAATGAATGGTCAATCAATTGAAACAAGGCAAAAAGGAGTATTAGAATTTTTAATACAACATAGATTTGGACAAATTAATTCTGGAGCTTATGAATTATTTGGATTAGATCAGTCAAATATTAGACTGGGTTTTGAGTATGCAATATCTAATGATTTTGCAATAGCTTTAGGGAGAAGTTCATTTGAAAAAGTTTATGATGGGTATGTGAAATATAAAATTATAAAACAAAAAACAGGTAATGAAACTGTGCCAATTAGTATTACTTTATTTACAAGTGCTACAGAAAAAACCTTAAAAAATTATGATCCTTTAGATAAACCTTCATTTAGTGATAGACTAACTTACACAAGCCAAATATTATTAGCTCGAAAATTTAATCCAAATTTTTCACTTCAAATTACACCAACTTATATTCATTTTAATACAGTTTCGGGTTCTAAAGATCCAAATGACATTTATGCTTTAGGGATTGGTACAAAAGTTAAAATCAGCAACCACATATCAATAAACGGTGAATATTATTATTCAATTAATTCTTTCGACTTTTTAAAAACAAAAAACTCATTGGGTTTAGGCATTGATATAGAAACTGGGGGTCATACTTTTCAACTAATTTTCACAAATTCAAGAGCAATGAACGAAAAGGGATTTATTGCAGAAACTACTGGTGACTTTTTTAATGGTGATATTCACTTTGGATTTAATATTTCAAGAGATTTTTACCTACATAAAGCAAAAGATGAAGAAAAACTATACTAACATATAAATTACTAATTCTAAAATCAAAATTATGAAACATTTTCTAAGATTAACCGGTTTATTTATGATGCTGTTTATTGCATCTTGTTCTTCAAATAGTGATGATGACGATATAATTGTAGATAATCCTACAAGTACAATTACCTATACAAACACTATAAATTCAATTATTAGTGGAAATTGTTTGGGTTGTCATGGAACCACACCCTCTAACGGAGCTCCAATGTCTTTATCAACTTATAATAATGTTAAAGATGCAGTTACTGGCAGAAACTTAATTGCAAGAGTAGAGAATGGTACAATGCCTCCAAATGGGAATTTAACAGCAACACAAATACAAAATTTAAAAACTTGGCAAACTAATGGTTTTCCACAATAAAAGAATAGTAACCTAAAAGGTGTAACTGAATTATCCAATATGTTAAAAAGTTGCACCTAATAAAATAAAAAATACCAATTATGAAATCATTACTTTTTAAATTCACAACCCTATTTTTCATTTCGACATTTTTTTTAATTTCGTGTTCAGATGATGATACCCCAACTAATGATGATACTCAATCTCAAGTTGAAGTAAATGTTAAGAAAGATACTTGGAAAATCACAAAATACATCGACAGTGGTGATGACGAATTGAACAATTATTCAGGATATAATTTTACATTTGGAATCAATAATGTATTAACAGCTTCAAATGGCATTAATACGTATACCGGAACCTGGAGTATTGGCGATAGGAATAGTAGTGACGATAGTTCAGATGATTTAGATTTTAATCTCTTCTTTGCTTCTCCTCCTAATTTTGAAGAATTATCTGATGACTGGCACTTTATAAGTCAAACAGCAACAAAAATTGAATTAATTGATGTGAGTGGAGGAAATGGAGGAACTGATTATTTAACTTTCGAAAAAAATTAAATATTAATATCATTTTGCTGATATTTGCAGTTCAAATTAATTATTTAAATGAGTGTAGAACAAACAGCAATACGAACAACCTACTTTAGTATAGTTGGAAATACTGCTTTAGCCTTGATAAAAGGACTAGCGGGTGTTTTTGGAAATTCTTATGCCTTAATTGCAGATGCGATTGAATCTACTACAGATATTTTTGCTTCAATTTTAGTATTGTTAGGATTTAAATATGCAAAACGACCAGCAGACGAAAACCATCCGTATGGTCACGGAAAAATTGAACCATTAATTACCTTCGGAGTAGTTGCTTTTCTTGTTGTTTCTGCTACAGTAATCGCATATGAAAGTATTCAAAACATTCAGACACCTCATAAAACACCGAAATCTTGGACTTTGATTGTGTTAGGTCTAATAATAATTTGGAAAGAAATATCTTTTCAAATTGTAATTAAGAAAAGTAAACAAACAAATAGTTCTTCACTTAAAGCAGATGCTTGGCATCACAGAAGTGACGCAATAACTTCGGTAATGGCTTTTATTGGAATTTCAATAGCAATCATATTTGGAGCGGGTTTTGAAACAGCAGATGATTGGGCGGCCTTATTTGCTTCTACTTTTATTTTATATAATAGCTACTTAATTTTAAGACCAGCTTTAGGCGAAGTTATGGACGAACAACTTTATGACCACCTAATAATTGAAATTCGAGACAAAGCAACTGAGGTACAAGGTGTTTTAGATACAGAGAAATGTTTTATCCGAAAATCTGGAATGAAATTTCACGTAGATTTACACGCAATTGTTAATTGGAAAATTTCAGTAAAAGAAGGTCACGAAATCGCTCATTGTTTAAAAGACTATTTACGACAAGAAATACCGAGTTTAGGACACGTATTAATTCATATAGAACCGAATGAATAAAAAAGGGCAGCACACAACACTGCATATAGCAAATTGCTTAATTCTTGTAAATAGGAAAATTTTAGTACATTTAAACTAATTAACAAACATTGGAAAATTACGGTTTCAAACCCGCAACTTGCCATATTCAAACTCGT
>NZ_CALAEQ010000052.1 GCF_937891065.1 uncultured Lutibacter sp.
TGAAAATAACTCCCCCATCTAACAACATTAAATGAGAAATAACCTAACCAAAAAAATAAATGATACTTCAATGGTATTTTGATGCTTGAATTTTCAAGCCATTTTAATTTATAGAAGCTCAAATATTGAATATTTTTGATGTTAAATTTTGTGAAAAATTATAAGTTTTTTTTTTGATAGCAAAACATTTAAGCATAAAAATATAATTTAACAAAAAATATTTTCGTTAATAACGAAAAATCTGCTTTTCATTGTTTCTTTTATGTTATTGATAGATTTTTTTTTAAATATACTTTTATTGTATTTATGTTTATCAAACAAAATTTAACTAATATATACTTATGAAAAAATTAATACCATTATTAATTATGATTTTTTCTCTCGCTTCTATTCAAGAAGTAGCAGCGCAAGTGAAAACAATTTCTGGTACAGTAACTGCTGAATCAGATGGCACTCCACTACCAGGAGTTAATGTTGTTATACAAGGAACAACCAAAGGAAGTCAAACAGATTTTGATGGAAAATACAGTATAGAAGCTTCAAAAGGCGATGTGCTTGTTTTTTCATTTATTGGAATGAAAACAAAACCTGTAAATGTTGCAGATGCTACTACATTAAATATTGTTTTAGCAGATGATGCATTAAGTTTAAATGAAGTTATTGTTACTGCTTTAGGAATGAAAAAAGAGAAGAAAGCGTTAACATATTCTGCTCAAGAAGTAAAGGGAGATGATTTAACAAAAGTAAAACAAACAAATCCAATTAATAGTTTGTCAGGAAAATCAGCTGGTTTAACTATTACCAAAAGCTCATCGGGTGTTGGTGGAGCTTCTAAAGTGGTTTTAAGAGGGAATTCTTCCACAACAAATAATGATCCTTTATATGTTATTGATGGTGTTCCAATGTTAAACAGCGGAAACGGGCAAAATGGAGAAGAACCAGGAACAAGTATTTTTGGAGGTCAAATTGGAAATAGAGATGGTGGAGATGCGTTGTCTTTATTAAATCCAGATGATATTGAGAGTATGTCGGTTTTAAAAGGTGCTTCTGCAGCAGCTTTATACGGAAGTCAAGGTGCTAATGGTGTAATTTTGATTACAACTAAAAGCGGAAAAGATGGAAAAGTTCAGGTAAACTTTAGTTCAAGTATTACTGTTGATGATGTAGTTTCTTTACCAGAGTTACAAACAGAGTACCAATCAAATTCAGTTGGACAACCAATTGCAGATAATGGTAATGTAACGGATCCTAAATCTTGGGGAGCTAAAAAAAGCGGATTAACAAATAGCGTTAATGATTTCTTTAAAACAGGTCATACAGCTATTCAATCTATTTCTTTAACAGCGGGTAATGAAAAAGCACAGACTTTTTTCTCATACGCAAACACAACTGCTGCAGGTGTAATGCCAAATAATAGCATGGTGAGAAATAATTTAAACTTGCGTGAAACAGCTAATTTTTTAAATAATAAAATTCAAGTTTCAGCAAATATTAATGTGTCAGATCAAAGAATTTGGAACCGTTCAACGAATGGATTATACTCAAACCCATTAACTGGTTTATATTTAAATCCAGTTGGAATTGACTTAAACTCATACAAAACTAAATTTGAATATTTTAATACATCAACAAACATGATGGATCAATATGCCACCTCATTTGATGAAAATATTCAACAAAATCCATATTGGCTAGTTAATAGAAATCCAAGTAAAGATATAGCGCAAAGAGTACTTGCTAATGTGAGTGTAAAATATCAAATTAATGATAACTTATCTATTCAATCTAGAGGAAGTTTCGATAAATCATTTTTTACTTTTGATAAAAGAATGTATGCCGGTAGCGATTTAACTTTTGTACCAGCAACAGGTAGATATATTTTAGAAAAAACGGAAAACACACAGCAATACATAGATTTAATTGCATCATATAGCAAAGATATTTCTGAAGACTTTACTTTTTCTGGAGTGTTAGGTACAAGTTTAACCAAGTATTCTGTTGGTGATCAATTGTTGTTAGATTCAGGTACAGGAAGAGGATTAACATATCCAAACGTATTTACAATTGGAAACTTCGCGAGTACAAATGATATGAGACAATCAATATCAAATAAAGAAGTTCAATCTGTTTTTGGATCTGCAAATTTTGGATATAAAAACAAATTATTTTTAGATGTTACAGGAAGAAGTGACTGGTCTTCAACATTAGTAAATACAAATACAAATTCATTTTTTTATCCTTCAGTTGGTGCAACAGGTGTATTGTCTGAAATGTTTAAAATGCCAGAAAATATTTCATTTGCAAAAATTAGAGCATCTTATGCGGTTGTTGGTAAAGATATTCCAGCGTATGCAACAATTCCTTTAAACTCAATTCCGGTTGGGCAAGGAAATTTCACAAAGCCATTATTTGGCGTAAAAGAAGGTGAAACATTAAAACCTGAAGAACAAAAATCATTTGAAATTGGTACTGAATGGCGTTTTTTCCACAACAGATTAGGAATAGATTTTACATACTACAATTCAAAAACTACCGATCAAATATTTTTTATTGCAGCAGAACCAAACGTAAACGGTTATGTACAAAATATTGTTAATGCAGGTGAAATTTCAAACAGCGGAATAGAGCTTGTGTTAAATGCAAAACCAATAGTGGGTGATATTTTTAATTGGAATACAACGTTAAACTTTGCAACCAATAAAAACAAAGTCGTTTCTGTACATCCTTCCTTACAAAACGGAGAAGCAATTTTAACTGCTCCAGGTGTTAATGGTTATGGATATTCATTAATTGAAGGCGAAGATTTTGGTAGTATAAGAGGTCGTTCAGTTAAAAGAAATGCAGAAGGTTTGCCAATTGTAACGGATGATGCTGGAAGTTTAACATTAGAAACTACTGATTTTGAGACTATCGCACACGCACAACCAGATTTTACTTTTGGGTGGAGCAACACATTCGATTATAAAAATTTCTCATTGAATCTTTTAATTGATGCAAAATTTGGTGGTGAAGTAGTTAGTGTTACAGAATCTGTAAACGATTTTTATGGTGTTTCTCAAGCTTCTGCTAACGCAAGAAATACAAACGGAGGAATGATAAATGTTGTTGATACTAGTGGGGCAGCTAAACAAATGTCGGCGCAAGATTATTATTTAAAAACAGGAGGAAGAGCAGGTTTATTAGGTGAATATGTGTATGATGCAACAAACGTTAGTTTAAGAGAAATTTCATTAGGATATAATTTAAAATTCGAAAAGAGTTTTGTTGAAAATATGAGATTATCAGTAATAGCAAACAATTTATTCTTTATTTATAAAGATGCTCCGTTCGACCCAAATATTGCTTCAAGTACGGGAATAGGATTACAAGGTGTTGATATTTATGGTCAGCCATCTACAAGAAGTATAGGATTAAACATTAACGTAAATTTCTAAAAAAAATGAATAAACTTATAAAATATACATTAACAGCAATTGCAGCTGTTAGTTTACTAAACTGTACGGGTGATTTTGAAGACATCAATACAGATCCAAATGGAATTTCAAACCAAAGTTTGACTCAAATGAACAATCATATTGGAGGCTCGTTTACTCCAATGTTTTTAAATGTTTTTAATGTAACTCCAGCTTGGAATTATCAATTACAGCAAGGGCTAATTGGTGACGTGTATTCAGGATATATGACACCTCCAACTCCATTTGCTGGAAATGTGAATAACATGACCTATTCTTTGGTGGATGGATGGAATGGTTTCCCTTGGGGAGATGCCTATGGAAGCGTAATGCCATTTGCTTTAGATGTTAAAAATGCAGTAGCCGTTGGTGGAGATGAGTCTGGTGTGAAATTTGTGCATTTAGCAACTATTATTAGAGTTTCAGCAATGCATAGAGTTTCAGATATTTATGGGCCAATTCGTTATACAAAATTTGATGATTATACCACAACTGGAGAATATGATTCTCAAGAAGTAGCGTATGAGGCATTTTTTAATGAATTAGGTGCTGCAATTGATGGGTTAGAAGCTTTTGAAGGTGATGCGCAGTTTATTCCTTTTGATATGTCTACGCTAGGTGGAGATATTTCGAAATGGAGAAAATATGCAAATTCATTACGGTTAAGATTAGCAATGAGAATTGTTAAAAAGAATCCTGCTTTAGCAAAAACACAAGGTGAACTTTCATTAGCTAGTAATGCAGGTTTATTAGAAACGATGGATATGAAAATTAACACTGGTTTTTCTCATCCAATTGCTACCATTAGTGGTTCTTGGGGAGATATTAGAATGAGTGCTGAAATGGAATCTATTTTAAAAGGGTTTAATGATAATAGAATTGAAAAATATTTTAATCCAGCAGAAGATCCTTCTTTAGCAGGTGCTTATAAAGGAATTAGAATGGGAATTGCTATTGAAGCAAAAGGTCAATATGTTAATCATTCTTCCATAGGAAGTGTAATTGATGGTGAAACTATTCAATGGATGACAGCATCAGAAATTTGGTTTTTACGTGCAGAGGCAGCTTTAAGAGGTTGGTCAAATTCGGGCAATGCAATGTCTAATTATGAAGCAGGAATTAAAGCTTCATTTGCACAACATAGCGTTGCAGGTGTGGATGCTTATTTAGTAGATAACACAAGTACACCGGCAGATTTTGTGGATGCATTAAACCCAGTAAACAATATTGCATATGCAAGTAATCCTAAAATAGCCTTTAATGCGAGCGGAACTAATGAAGAAAAATTAGAGCAAATAATTACCCAAAAATGGATTGCAATGTTCCCTGATGGACAAGAGGCTTGGAGCGAGTTTAGAAGAACTGGATACCCAAAAATTTACCCTGTAGTTGTAAATAATAGTGGAGGAACAATTGATACAAATATTCAAATTAGAAGAATAAACTTTGTAAGTAACGAGGTTAATACTAATGGAACAAATGTTACTACTGCTATTGGTTATTTAAACGGACCAGATAATGGAGGAACTAGACTTTGGTGGGATGTTGCAGGAAGTAACTTTTAATGATTCTTTTTATAAGTAATTTGATTAATTAATGTAAACAAACGGAGAGCTAACCACTCCCGTTTGTTTTTTATAGACCTATAGTTGCTTTTGGTCGAAAAATTAAATTAAAAAATTATTTATTCAATAGTTTTACATTATAATTATTATCTTTTTTATGAAAACAAGAACGAAAACTATCATAAGTATTAAACATCAAACTCCAGGGCAATTTGAAGATACAAGATTTGAAAAAATACATAATATTGTTTTTTTAAATTCGGTTGAAGCATCTATTTGTGTAGCACATGAAATTGCAGAATTAATAAGAACAAAACAAAAAGAAAATAAACCTTGTGTACTTGGTCTTGCAACAGGTTCTTCTCCAATAAAGGTGTATGAAGAATTGGTTAGAATGCATAAAGAAGAAGGACTTGTTTTTTCAAATGTTATCACTTTTAATTTAGATGAATATTATCCGATGGATAAAAATAGTGTACATAGTTACCATTATTTTATGCACCAACATCTATTTAACCATATAGACCTTAAGCCAGAAAATATTAATATTCCTAATGGAACAGTTTCAATTGATGAATTACATCAATATTGTATTGATTACGACATGAAAATTAAAGAATGTGGTGGCTTAGATTTCCAATTATTGGGAATAGGAAGAACAGGTCATATAGGTTTTAATGAGCCTGGATCACATTATAATTCGGGTACAAGAAGTATTACATTAGATCATTTAACCAGAGTAGATGCTGCACCTTCCTTTTTAGGAATTGATAACGTTCCTAGAAAAGCAATTACAATGGGTATTGGCACCGTTAAGAAGGCGAAAAGAATTGTTTTATTAGCATGGGGACATAACAAAGCTTCAATTGTAAAAGAAACCATTGAAGGGAAAATTACTTCAGAAGTACCAGCAACATATTTACAAGAACATACAAACACCACCTTTATTTTAAATGATGAAGCAGCTCAAGATTTAACACGTTTAAATACACCTTGGTTGGTTGGGCCATGTGTTTGGAGTAAAGAACTAACTAGTAAAGCCATTATTTGGTTATGTAAATTAACTGGAAAATCTATTTTAAAGCTAACGGATAAAGATTATAACAATAATGGGATGTCTAGTTTATTATCACAAGAGGGTTCAGCTTATGATATAAATATTAAAATGTTCAACAAATTGCAACACACTATAACTGGATGGCCAGGAGGAAAACCAAATGCTGATGATTCCTCAAGACCTGAAAGAGCTAATCCAAATAAAAAAAGAGTTATTATATTTAGCCCACATCCTGATGATGATGTAATTTCTATGGGTGGAACTTTTGATCGTTTAGTTGAACAAGGACATGAAGTCCATGTAGCATACCAAACATCCGGTAATATTGCGGTTTCAGATTATGAAGCTCTAAAATATGCCGAAGTAGTGAAAGATGTAAATTCTGGAAGCGTAAATATTGATGTTATTATTGAAAAACTAAAATCAAAAAGTGACGAAATTGAAGACGCTATAGAAGTTAGAAAATTAAAAGGTTTAATTAGAAAAAGAGAATCTTTAGCGGCAACTCGTTTTGTTGGAGTTCAAGATGAAAACGTTCATTTTTTAAACCTTCCCTTTTATGAAACAGGTACCGTAAAAAAGAAGCCAATTGGGAAAGAAGATATAGATATTGTAACTAATTTAATTGCTAAAATTCAGCCACATCAAATTTATGCTGCAGGTGATTTAGCGGATCCACACGGAACTCATAAAGTTTGTTTAGATGCCATTTTTGCCGCTTTAGAAATTTTAAAATCCGAAAAATATATGGATGATTGTTGGGTTTGGTTATATAGAGGTGCTTGGCATGAGTGGGATATTCACCAAATTGAAATGGCAGTACCAATGAGCCCAGACCAAGTATTAAGAAAAAGGAAAGCCATTTTCTTTCATCAATCTCAAAAAGATGGAGTCATGTTTCAAGGAAATGATACTCGAGAGTTTTGGGTGCGTGCTGAGGAAAGAAATAATGAAACCGCACAAAAATATCATCAATTAGGTTTGGCAGATTATGCCGCTTTAGAAGCTTTTAAAAGATACTATTATTAAAATTTAAATATGAAAAATATCACATTCCTTTTTATATTATTTTATTCAATTTCTGGCATAAGTCAATCTAAAGAAATGAATTTAATGCCTTGGCCACAGGAAGTATCCATTGGCTCAACTCAATTTAAAATAGATCCAAATTTTACAATTAATGTAAATAAAAAATCAACAAAAAGAATTGATATTGCTACTACCAAGTTTATTCAAAGGTTAACTGGTAGAACAGGTATTTTTTTTGAAAATGGATTTGCTTTTAATGCAGATAAAATAAAAAATGCATCGCTTGAAATTTCATATAAAAGAGCCGGAAAACTAGAAATCAATGAAGATGAATCTTACGAATTAAAAGTTTCACCTACAAAAATAAGTATTGAAGCAACTACGGATATTGGAGTAATTTATGCCTTAGAAACATTATTGCAATTGGTTGATAATAACGAAACATCCTATTTTTTTCCTGAAGTTACAATTCATGATTTTCCAAGATTTACTTGGCGTGGTTTAATGTTAGATGTTGCTCGTCATTTTCAACCTGTTGACGTTATAAAACGAAATTTAGATGCAATGACTTCGGTTAAAATGAATGTTTTACACTGGCATTTAACGGATGATCAAGGGTTTAGAATTGAATCTAAAAAACATCCTAAATTACACCAATTAGGGTCAGATGGTTTGTATTACACGCAAGAGAAAATTAAAGAAGTAGTTGAATATGCTTCTGATAGAGGTATTAGAGTTGTCCCTGAAGTTGATGTTCCTGGTCATGCAACTGCAATTTTAACTGCATATCCTGAAATTGGAAGTAAAGACACTAGCTATTCAATTGAACGATTTTCTGGGATATTTCATCCAACATTAGACCCTACAAATGAAAAAACTTACGAAATATTAGAAGATTTATTTGGAGAAATGGCAATGCTATTCCCTGATCAATATTTTCATATTGGAGGTGATGAAAATGAAGGAAAACACTGGGATGAAAACCTAAGAATTCAAGAATTTATGCAAAAAAATGACTTGAAAACCAATCATGATTTACAAACTTATTTCAATATTCGTTTAGAAGAAATTTTAGCAAAACATGGGAAATTAGTAATGGGTTGGGAAGAAATAATGACTGATAAAATGCCAACAACAGCATTAATTCATTCTTGGAAAGGTACTAACGAAGGTATAACTCAAGGAAGTTCTTTAATGAAAGCTGCTAAAAAAGGACATGCAACAGTGCTTTCAAATGGGTACTATATAGATTTAATGCAGCCTGCTAGTGAGCATTATTTAGTAGATCCTCTAACAAAAAACAATGATTTAACAGCCGAAGAAAAAGCCAGAATTTTAGGTGGAGAAGCAACCATGTGGAGTGAATTGGTAACACCTTTAAATATTGATTCTAGATTGTGGCCAAGAACTGCTGCAATAGCTGAACGTTTTTGGTCCTCTGAAGAAATAGTTGACATATCTAATATGTACAAAAGGTTGGAAACTATAAGTTTTAGATTGGAAGAGCTAGGAATAACCCATATTAGAAACAGAGATGTTATTTTAAGAAATATTACCAGCAATCAAAATATTGAAGCGTTAGTAAAACTGACTAAAGTTTATGAACCTTTAAAAATATATACACGAAATAAAGGAGGAGTTGAATATAAAACGTATTCTCCATTTACACTATTTGCTGATGCTTGCACCGCTGATGCTTCTGAAGCAATTATTTTTAACAATTTAGTTAACAAATATCTTTCTGAAAAAAAAACGGGATTTAAAAAAGAAATTTTGATTATGTTAAAAGATTGGGCTACTAATTATGAATTGTTTTTACAAATTCAAAAAAGTAATCCAATTCTTAAAACTCTTGAACCATTATCAAAGAATTTATCAGAAATTTCAAAAAGTTTAATTCTAATTTTGGAAGGTGAAAGCTTAAAATATTCTAATTATCAAAAAATTAAAAATCAATATTTAGAATTAAAGAAACCTAAATCTGATGTTGAATTTGCATCATTAAAATCTTTCAAAAACCTTATTGAATTTTTCTCAAAACAAAATAAGTGTAAAATAGAACTTAATATTCCTTCAATTCAACAATAACATTTAATTTATACTTCTAAAGTATTTCTTATATTTGCATAACTTTTAAATAAATTATGGCTTATAAAAGAATACTTTTAAAAT
The DNA here is from genome assembly GCF_937891065.1 of uncultured Lutibacter sp. Taxonomy (GTDB): domain Bacteria; phylum Bacteroidota; class Bacteroidia; order Flavobacteriales; family Flavobacteriaceae; genus Lutibacter. Next base: position 9,276 of record NZ_CALAEQ010000052.1, read on the forward strand.
TAAGTGGTGAAGCTCTTATGGGAGACCGCCAATACGGTATTGACCCAGCTCGTTTAGCTGAGTATGCACAAGAAATTAAAAAAATTGTGGATAAAGGTATTGAAGTTGCTATAGTTATTGGTGGTGGAAATATTTTTAGAGGCGTAGCTGGAGCAAGTAATGGTATTGATAGAGTTCAAGCCGATTATATGGGAATGCTTGCAACTGTTATTAATGGTTTAGCCTTGCAAAGTGCGCTTGAAGATGAAGCAATTAAAACCCGATTACTTACGGCTATTAAAATGGAGCAAGTTGCTGAACCTTTTATTAAAAGAAGAGCTGTTCGCCATTTAGAAAAAGGACGTGTAGTAATTTTTGGTGGTGGTACTGGAAATCCATATTTTACAACAGATACTGCAGCAGTTTTAAGAGCTATTGAAATTGATGCTGATGTTATTTTAAAAGGAACTCGCGTAGATGGTATTTACACTTCAGATCCTGAGAAATTTAAAGACGCTATTAAATTTGATTCAATTACTTATAAAGATGTTATGAGTAAAGGTTTAAAAGTGATGGATATGACCGCTTTTGCTTTAAGTCAAGAAAATAATTTACCTATGGTTGTTTTTGACATGAATATAAAAGGAAATCTTGAAAAAGTAATTTCGGGAGAAAATATTGGAACAAAAGTTGATAAATAAATATATAAATTAAATTTTTCAATTATGAATGAAGAATTAGCCTTTATAATAGATAGCACAAAAGAATTAATGCAAAATGCTATTGTACATTTAGAAAAAGAATTCAGAAATATTAGAGCCGGAAAGGCAAGTCCTGCAATGTTAGGAAGTGTTACTGTAGATTATTACGGTGCGCAAACACCTCTTTCACAGATTGCAAATGTTGGAACTATGGATGCACATACAATTACAGTTCAACCTTGGGAAAAAAACATGTTACACAACATTGAAAAAGCAATTATGATTGCTAACTTAGGTTTTAATCCTATGAACAATGGTGAAATTATTATTATAAACGTACCTGTTTTAACTGAAGATAGACGTAGAGAACTTTCTAAACAAGCAAAGGCTGCTGCTGAATATGCAAAAGTAAGTATTAGAAACGATCGTAGAGAAGCCATGAATGAAATTAAGAAAAATGAAGACTCTTCAGAAGATATGAAATCAAATGCAGAAGCTGACATTCAAAACTTAACTGATAATTTTATAAGTCAAGTTGATGAGCACTATAAACTTAAAGATATTGAAATAATGAAAGTTTAGTTTTAAAACATTCATTATTTTAAGAATAATAACTTCCCTCCTTTTTTTAATTGGAGGGATTTTTATTTTACGGATCTATCATATTAATTGGAGTTCATGTTTAAAAATATTTTTAATTTTTGAGCGTTAAACTTATCATAAATAAAAATAAGTCTTGATTCATTTATTTTTGAATTAGGTTATATTTGTCAGGTTCCGAAAAAATTTATTAAATGAGAAACTTACTATTACTAGTATTCATTATTCCTTTATTTGCTATTTCACAAAATAAAATTCAAGGAATTGTGGTTGATAGTAAAACCGAACAACCACTTCCTTTTGCTTCAGTTGTAACTAATACTAATTTTGGAACTTTGACTGATATTGATGGTGAATTTTATATAAAAGCAAAAAATTCATTTCATCAAATTACCATTTCTTATGTTGGTTACAAATCTGTAACTGTTCCTATTGCGATTAATGATAGATTTATTAGTATAAAATTAGAAGCTTCCGTAGAAAATTTAAAAGAAGTTTTAATCACTGCAAAAGAAAATCCTGCGCTGCAAATTATTAGAAATGCCATTAAAAATAAACCAAGAAACAACATAGAACAATCATTAAATTCCTTCAAATTTAATACGTACAATAAAATTTTAGTTACTGCAAATCCTGATTCTATAAGTGGTAAAATTGATTCAGTTTTTGTTGTTAAAAAAGGTGAAAAACAATTTAAAAAATTAGATTCTTCAAATTATAAATTTAAAAAAGATATTGATAAACAACATTTATACATTTCTGAAAAAATTTCTGAGTTTCAATTTCAAAAGGGGAAAAAGAAAAAAGAAGTGATTTTAGCTTCAAGAATGGCCGGGTTAAAACAACCTATTTATGAATTGTTAGCAATTACATTTCAAGATTTTTCTTTTTATAATGAAGTGTATGTGGTTGCTGGCACAAAATACACCAACCCAATTGCCAACAATGCTTTAAAACAATACAATTATAAAATTTTAGACACTGTTTCTACTGAAAACGGAAATTCTATACTGATCTATTTCAAACCAAAAGAAAAGAAAGAATTTTTAGGAATAGAAGGTGTTTTATACATAGATATGAAAAGTTTTGCAATTACAAAAGCTATGGCTGAACTCAAAGGTATTGTAAATATAAAGGCTATTCAAAATTATAATTATATAGAGGATTATAACATTTGGTTCCCAAATGATATGAATATAATACTTAAAAAAGGTGATAATGATGAAAATATTTCTTTGTTTGGAGGTGCTGTAAAATTTAGTGAAAATAAAAAAAATGACAGTATCAAAAATACTCGCAAAAATACTCCAGGAGATATTACCTATTTTATTTCAACATCAACAAATTCTAACATTAAAATCAACACGCCTGTTATTGTAAAACAGTCGGCATCAACTATGCAATTTAATGATGATGCACATAAACAAAAAGAAGAATTTTGGGATAAATTTAGAACTGATTCAATAACAGAACGTGGAAAAACCACCTATATAGTTTTAGATAGTTTAGCAAAGGAAGATAAAGTTGATAAAAAAATTAATTTAGCTCGAAATATTTTAAAAGGCTACTACCCAACAAAATACATTAATTTGAATCTAGGTAAAATTATTAACTTAAATAATTATGAAGGATTAAGAGTTGGTTTTGGAGGTGAAACTAACAAAAACTTTTCATCAAAATTTGAAATTGAATCTTATGTTGCATACGGTACAAAAGACACTGATTTTAAATATAGTGTTGGGTCTTCATTTCGATTAAATAAAGAAACAAATACTTGGTTTGGAGCTAACTATACAAACGATATAAAAGAAGCGGCAGCTTTAGATTTTATTGCTGAAAACACTTCATTTTCTCCAATCAATCCAAGAAACTTAAATGTTAGTAAATTCTATAATTATAAAACTGTAAGCGCCTATTTAAAACATGATATACAACCAAATTTAGAAGCAAAACTTCAATTAAATTCTGGTGATTACAAACCGCTATTTGAGTATCAGTTTATATCACCCACTAAAAATTTATCAGAGTATAAATTAACAACTGCTACTTTGGGATTGCAATACAATCCTAAAAGTGAATACATGAATTCACCTGTTGGAAAATTAACGATTAAAAATGAATTCCCCCAGTTTACGTTTCAGCTTACTAAAAGTTTTGAAAATTTATTAGAAAGTGATTTTGATTTTACTCAAATAAACTTTAGAGTTTTACATAAATTTAAACAACTTAGAAGAGCTACAACACATGTTTTGGCTGAAGGTGGTATTTTATTTGGTGACGCTCCAATTTCTCACCTTTACAACTCAACTCCAAATTATACTTTTAAAAACCCGTGGAGAAAACGGGTAACACTTGCAGGAACAAATAGTTTTGAGACTATGGGGTACAACGAATTTATTTCAGATAGATTTGTGGCAGTTCATTTAAAACATCAAATAACTTCATTTAAAATAACTTCAAAGTTTAAACCACAATTAACATTGGTTACAAGAGCAGCAATTGGTAATATTGATAATGCTACTTATCACAATGGTTTAGAATTTAAAACTTTAAAAAAGGGATATATTGAAAGTGGTTTAGAATTAAACAGCCTTTTTAAAGGATTTGGATTGAGTGCTTTTTATAGATATGGAGCTTACAAAAACCCTGAATGGAGCGATAATTTAGCATTAAAATTAACGTACAGATTGCGATTAGGATTTTAAGAGTCTAGATGTTAAAAGCTCAACTATTTTTATAACTTTGCAAAAAACGGTTGAATGGATTTTTGGACTCAGGTTTCTAGAGTAATCTTAACTAAAAGATATACTATACTTGTATTAATAACAGCTTTTACATGCTTTTTGGCTTCACAAATGCAGTACATGCGTTTTTCTAATAC
>NZ_CALAEQ010000053.1 GCF_937891065.1 uncultured Lutibacter sp.
CCAATAAAAATAACCTTATTACAATTATATTTTTTATATGTATCTTTGCAAAATTCTAAATAACCATCTAAGCAAAAAGGTTCGTGCAAATCGCCAATCACTAAAACATTACTTTTGTCAAGTATTCCGTTCGTTTTACTTGACTTTTTTTCATTTTCTAAAATATCCTCTAAAATAACTTCAAAACCACCTGTTCTTAACCTTCTCCAATCATTATCTGTTTTACTTTTTTCAACTTTAAAAAACTTTAATTTCTCGTATTGGTCTTTATCCAAACAATACTTAGCGTTTCCGTGCAAAGTTTGAGGCTTTAAATCTAAGCCAAGAAATTCAGCTTTAGCATCGTTTAATCTTTTTCTGTACTCTTTCATAGTTTTTGTTTTGTTTTTATTGTAATATCTTCTTTTAATTCCCAATCTGGGAATACTTTTTTAAATTCATTTATAGCACATTTAACCATATCTGGGGCATAAGTGTGCCTTCCGTCAGCGTATCTTATAGCCATCCAGACAACATCGTCAAAACACTTTTTTAAAACTTTTAAATCATCATTTGTTTTTTTCATAGTTTTTGATTTTATTATTAAAATAATGAATCGTAAGCGTTCTCATTTACAAATTCGTATTCGTTATCGTTAATGTAGTCCAATTCTTCATCGGTTAAATCTCTGTCGATATAATAAGCATTCGATAAAAACGCATCCACAAAATCAGGATAGTCATTCATATCAATTCCGTCAAATTCTAAATCGGTTAATTTTTTTAAGTCTATTTTCATAATTATATGTTTACTTTTTTTTATTTTTATATACTTATTTATATACTTTTGTTGCTTTGTATTTTTCTAACATATTTATCAAACTTTGTCTTGCTATGGTTTTTGTATTTCCATTCGTTTCGTTTATGATAGTATCAATTGCGAACCCTACGCCTTTTAAGCCTGTTTTAGTGCCTGTAATCCTATAATGGTTATCTGCTATCATAAACTCATTTACGTTTAAGCTAAGGTCTTTTTTGTTGTATAACATATTAAAAGTGTTTTTGTTTTTCCGCAATAGGTAATCCAAAATCATCAATATAAAAGCTAAAATCATCTATTGGAAATGACCTTGTATATTTAAAAGTTACATTTGTATATTTCGGATCATTTTCATCTACTGATAAATTACAAACCGTTTCGCTCTTTTTTAATATAGCACTTCCTAAATGTCCTGTCGGCTTTAAAGTATCGTAATTCGAGTGTAAGATGCCCGTTAAATGGCATTGACTTATATCAGTCCATTTTAACATTGACTGTACCAAACTATTGCAACTTTCTAAATCGTTCACATCCTTAACTAAATCCGCAAAACCGTCAATATTAACAAATCCTATATTATTTCTGTACTCACTCTCTAAAATACAATACTCTATAAATTGCAATCTTTCTTTATAATCATAACGTCTAAGGTAAAATGGTTTATACATTTCGTAATTACCTCCAGCAATATCTATAACACGTCTAAAGACCCTTTGGCTGTGCCATTTGCCTTGTTCGGTATCAAAGTCAAGTATAAACATATCTTTTTCTCTGTGGCTTTTAAAATCACTAGCGTAGTTTGTAGATTTGCCACCAATAAAAGAAGCTAAAATTAACGATTTTATAAAGGTCTTTTTTGCTTTACTTGCGCCAACGATACAGCTAAAGTTCCCAAAAGTTCCAAAGGGTATTGGGTATCTTTCTTGCCCTAAATTAGTTTCACCCACGCTTAAAGCAACTGGAGGATAAGGTAATTTTTCGTTTACATCTACAAAACTATCATTGTGCATTTTATTGAAATCAAAAACGCCATTAGTTTGCATATTTTTTATATCTATTTTTTTGACCATTTTATTTGCGTTTTAAATTCATTTATAAGTTTGTCTAACATACCTCTAAAGTCTGCGTATTCGTGATTTTCTATTTCATATTTATCTAAATTACCCAATTCGTGAGTTTTGAGTAGCAAAATTACACTTTCTTTTTTACTTTTCAGCCCTTCTCGTATATCTTTATCAATATTCCATACCATTAAATCCAAAGGTATTTCTTTATTAGCAATATCAAACTGCAAAAACCACTCATAAATTAAACTGTAAATAAAGAGTTCTAAGGCGTCCGTATAATATTTTGATATTAGCATACTCTCAAACGAATTGACTGTATCTACGAGCGTGTTAATAACACTAGCGTCTTTTACTTTATCATTAGAAAACTGTAATTTATATTTTAGGTCATCAATTACCTTTTTTTGTGCTTCTATTATTTCAAATGGCTTTATCATAATCTAGTTTCTGTTTTTTTCCATTCTTTTGGAATATGTACAAGCGTATTTAATAGTGTAGTTTTCCAGTTTACAATAGGTTTGTTAAATCCATTGCGCCATTTATTTTCAATCCAAGCATTATATTTTAAAACTATTCCGCTTTTCTTTAGTTTATAATCATTATCTCTTGATTCAGCGTATAAACAAAATTCTCTTAAAGAGGGTATTTCTATTTTAGGTTTTGGATTTGCCTGTGGTATTGGTTTTATGGGTTTAACAACCGTTTCTTTTGCGTTACCTAAAGTCTGGTAATTATCGTAATTACAAACAATTAACCGTGTCGTTTGCGTTTCATTTTTAGTCGTAATCATTTCATCTTTCTCTAGAGTATCTAAAAAACGTCTGACTTTGCTTTTCTCCCATTTCCAGCGTAAACCCCAACTCTTTAAACTTAGCAAAGATTCTCCACGTTTAACGGTATATAAAGCGTTTTTAATAACTACTTTCTGTTGTGAGTGATTAGTTGTCATAAGTATATCAATCCACGCTTCAGCTTTGCTAAAAACCCTTTTCTCATTCCAGAGCCAATGTTCTTCAAACTGGCGGTGTAAACTAATCCAACCTTTATTATTTGCCATAATTTGTATTAAGTTTTTTGTAAAAGTTTTTGTGTAAAAAAAAAGAAAAGAAAATAACGTGGCGAGGAACTTCATAACCTATTTACTAAACCGCTAAGTGAAGACCACGTTATTTGTGCAAATGTACAATTAATTAAACCAAACGACCACTATTTATTCTTTTAAATTTAAAATCTAAATGATTTTGTATTAAATTAGTTACCAATCCCTTTGTAATACCCAGCTCATTAGCAATTGCAATATCGGTATTGTTAATAACTTTCTCGCAAAATCTTAATTCTGTACGATAAAACAATTCTAATATTGTATGTTTTTGGTGTTCAGTTAAATTTGTTTGAAGATTAACTATATTTTGTATTCCACCAGCAATTTTATCTGCTTTATTTTTAGTGGGTGCTTTAATAGTTACCTTGTAACCATTTATATCTGGGTATATAAATTCTGTCATTATTCTTTTAATTTATATTTTGGAGAACAACCTAAGTAAATTGTCGCTTTAAATCTATTTGCGTAAAGTTTGTTAATTTTAAATTCTTTAATTATACCATTTATAATTTCAGTTTCTAAATCAAAGTCAATTAAATAATCGTTATAAGGTATCTCTTTCTGACCTTGCTCATTAATTTTAGCATTCTTTATCAAATCATTAAAATCAACAGATGGCACAGATGCTTTGTACAATCTTATATAGCATTCCATTACAGCTTCCTTTAATTTCTTTTCTCTAATCATAATTTACCTATTTTAAATTCTTTTTTCCTAAATTGATTATACACTTTAATAGCTTCCTCTTCAGTTTCCGCCTCAACTACCATATCAAAGAATTTTCTATCCGTAGGAAATCTAAAGTCATTTAATTTCTTTTTTGCCATCATAATTTTTCTATTTTAATAGTTGAAAAACAACATACCAAAAAACAATTGATAATACAGTTATAATTATT
>NZ_CALAEQ010000054.1 GCF_937891065.1 uncultured Lutibacter sp.
ACTATTTATATTTATGATATTACTATTAATGCATATATTTAAATAAAAAAACAAAATAACATGAAAAATAACGGCGTAAAATATATTGTTAATTTAAGTTTTGAAGAAATAAAACTACCTCCTTTTGAAGAAATATTGGTGTTAGGTAAACATTCACCTCATGGAAAACAAGGGATTTCAAAATCTTTTGATTTGTTAATTCCAAATGGTTTTGAAATTATTGATTCAGATCATGAAAATGTAGACTGCGTATTTGTTAATAAGCGAATTTTATCAAAAATGCCAAAAGAAAGAATATTAAAAATATTAGAAGCCAATGTATTTCCTTATGTTTCTGAAAAGGAAATACTAAAAGTTGATTTTAAAGTGAAAATTTCACATAATATTGTTGAAGAGGATTAATAATGAAGATATCGCATTTGATACGAAAAGATTTTTTAACAATTAATCCTTTTTATGGTTTAAATGCAATTAAAAAGGAATTGTTAGAACGCACTGCATTGGTTGTTCAAGATGAAAACCAATTTTACGGTGTTTTAACAACTAGTGATATTATTTCAAACCCAAAAGTGTTGGTAATTGACTGTTTATCAATTAAAACATTGGTTGACTGCCAGCAATCTGTTCAAGAAGTTCTTTCTGAAATGAAGATTATGAATACTGATGTTTTACCTGTTGGTAAAGATGAGCATTTTGTAGGATTGGTATTTAAAAATGAACTTTATAAGTATATATCTGAATACAATTTAGAATTGGAAACAATTATACACGAACGCACACTAGAACTAAAAAAAACATTGGAAACTAAAGATTTAATGTTTTCTATTATTGCACATGATTTAAAAAGCCCATTTAATACCATTTTAGGGTTTACTGATATTTTGAAAGGTAACCTGCGTAACTATGAAATTGAAAAATCAGAAAAGTTTATTTATGAGATGAATACTCAGGCTAAAAGAACCTACAATTTACTTGATAATTTATTAAATTGGGCAAAAAATCAAGCGGGTATTATCGCATTTAATCCTTCCTATTGTAACATTGGTAAAATTTCTAGTGAAGTAATTGAGCAACTAGAAGGAACAGCTCAAATGAAAAATATTACGCTAAAAAGCTTTTATTCTGGAAACGTAAATGCCAGTGTAGATAAAAATATGGTGGAAGTAATTTTAAGAAACCTTATTGCAAATGCAATTAAATTTACTGAGAGTAATGGATTAGTAGAAGTTTACTCCATGGTAATTGATGATTATATTGAGGTAACAGTTGCAGATACTGGAATAGGAGTAGATGATAAGGATAAAATAATAATATTTACTATTGATGAAAACAAAACCAAACTAGGAACTGCCAATGAAAAAGGATCTGGTTTAAATTTAGTTGTTTGTAAGGATTTTGTTGATAAGCATCATGGAAAAATTTGGGTTGAAAATAAAAAAGACAAAGGCAGTTTATTTAAATTTACATTGCCTATTAAAATAAACAAGAAAACCTCACTCAAGAAAAAAAACAAACCCCGTAATAAAGTAGAATATTAATACAAGTACACTCGAAAAATCTAGATTAGAAGACTGTTCTTCTGAATTTTATATAGTTCTAACCTTAAATTTTGAGTTATTTTTTCACTTCTGAATTAGCTGAATATAATTACCGCACGTATCATCAAAAATTGCTTCAATTCCCCAATCTTGTTTTGTTGGTGTTTTTATAAATTTCACGCCTAAATTTAATAATCTATGATATTCTTTATCAATATCGTCAGTGCTAAAAGTAATTACAGGTAATTTTTTAGCGTACACTTTAGATTGAAAAGGTTTATAAATTTCTTCATCAATTGGTTCTAATAAAATAGCAGGGCCATCTACTTCCTCTTTTTTATAAACTATTGCCAAAAAATGCTCAGGCATGTACAATTGCTCATCAAAATTCAAAATTTTTGTATAAAATTCAAATGCTTTTGGAACATCATTTACAGGAATACTAGTCATTGCAAGTTTCATATACTTATTTTGTGTGTTAGATTTATAATTAAATTTCACTTCTTCTTCAATCCCAGATTCATTTTTAAAAACAACATAAATATTTAATTCTGAAGAACTTACTTTTTCAAAAGTGAGATTATCAAAATAAACTCTGTTTGCTTCAATTTTAACTAATTCAAAGTCTTCCGATTCATCTTTTTCTTCCCAACCTTTTAAATCGTTGCTAAAATGCTTAATACGAAGTAATAACGTTTCGTTTTCTTCAGAAATAGTCATTAATTCATAAAAATTAATTTCCCCGTCTGCAACTAATTTAAATGAACCCATCATAGAACCTCCAAGTGGAGAAGTCCATACTTCCTCAGTTAAACCACCAAAAGCAGTTCCTTCCCAATGTCCTGAAATCCAGGAAGCGTCATTAATAGTAGCTTTATAAGGCGTTTTTAAAGAATCTAGTTTTAAAGTTTTTTGAGAGAAAAGAGTAATAGAGAAAATAAAAGTGAAAAAGCTAAATAATTTCTCATTTGATAAAATTTAAATTACTTAGCTAATCTACTATTTTATTTATAATAAAGAAAGTTACATTTTTAGTAAAAACTGCTTTAATTCGTTATAAGTTGTAATTTCAATAGATACTTTTTCTCTATCAATTACTTCTTTTATTTGAGCTGGAAGTTCAATAGTTTCATTTATCACAGGCTCAACTACATCTAAAAATTTCACAGGATGTGCAGTTTCTATAAATATACCTTGAGCATTGTTTTCAGTTAAATACTTTTTCAAGCCTAAATAACCAACTGCACCATGTGGGTCTGCAATATAATTACAATTCTCCTTTAAATGTTTCATTGCTGTTCTTGTTTCATCATCGTTAAATGAATAGGAGGAAAGGTGCTTTTTCAATTCAGAAATATCATTTTTATAAATTTCTAATACACGAACAAAATTGCTTGGATCGCCAACGTCCATTGCGTTTGAGATAGTTTGCTTTGAAGGTTTAGGAGTGTAAATTTCTGTTTCTAAAAAATTTGGAACTATATCATTTACATTTGTTGAAGCTATAAATTGTTTCACAGGAAGCCCTAATTGTTGCGCCATCATACCTGCACAAATATTACCGAAATTTCCACTTGGAATTGAAAAAACCACTTCTTTATTTTTACTTTTTAATTGTTTAAAAGCAAAAAAGAAGTAAAACATTTGAGGCAACCAACGAGCAACATTAATAGAATTTGCGGAAGTTAAATTTTTATTTGAAATTAAATCTTTATCTAAAAAAGCTTTTTTAACCATTGCCTGACAATCATCAAAAGTACCATCTACTTCTAAAGCTGTGATGTTTTGGCCAAGGGTTGTTAATTGCTTTTCTTGAACATTACTCACTTTTCCACTTGGGTATAAAATTACGACATCAACACCTTTTACTCCTAAAAATCCACTTGCTACTGCACCACCTGTATCTCCAGATGTTGCAACTAAAACAGTAACTTTAGTAGTGCTTTCTTGTTTGTTAAAGTATCCTAAACAACGCGCCATAAAACGTGCTCCAACATCCTTAAAAGCCATTGTTGGACCATGAAACAATTCTAATGTTGAAATATTCTCTTCAATATTTACAAGTGGAAAATCAAAATTTATAGTTTCTGCAATAATTTCTTTTAAATCACTTTCAGGAATTTCATTACCTATAAATTGCTTAATAACTTCAAAAGCTATTTCTTCATTAGAAAAATAATTTATATTCTTGTAAAAACCCTTTATTAAAGGTTTAATTTTCTTAGGAAAATACAGTCCTTTATCTGGCGCTAACCCTTTAATAACTGCATTTTTAAACGATACATTGGGTGCTATTTTATTTAAGCTATAGTATTTCATAATTATTTTTTCTTTTTTGCCATTCTCATTAACGTGGGCATCTTTAACTAGCAGTTCTCTTTAAAAGATCCCTAGTCAAACTGAGGATGACAGTTTTATAAAATTTTAATTCCTTGTTTATTTACTTTTGATACGTGTATATCGTAATCGATTCCTACTTTATTGTAAACTAATTTCATTGCTTCAGCTACCTTTAATGCGGTTTCTTTTCCTTTACTCAACGCAAATATTGAAGGTCCTGAACCAGAAATTCCACACCCTAAAGCTCCCGATTTTAATGATTGTAATTTTACTTCATCAAATGCGGGTATTAATATAGAACGTATAGGTTCAATAATAAAATCTTCTAATGATCTTCCAATTAACTCGTAATCTTCAGTATACAAACCACTTATCAACCCACCAACATTTCCCCACTGCTTAATTGCATCTTTAAGAGGAACTGTAGTTTTTAATATATTTCGAGCGTCTGAAGTTTTTACTTCAATTTGAGGGTGAATCACAGTAGCAAATAATTCATCAGGCGTATGAATACTCACAATATCAAGTGGTTCATAACTTCTAACCAATGTAAAACCGCCAAAAAGGGCAGGAGC
>NZ_CALAEQ010000055.1 GCF_937891065.1 uncultured Lutibacter sp.
TTTAATAAATAAGTGCCATTATTAATATCTAGCATTATTCTATAGTTTCCTGCTGTTACTGCAATATTGTCTCCTCCATCATCTATTGTTCCATCTGCTCCAGTATCACCATAATTGAAGCCCCAGTCTTCATTTAGACGGAATTTGATTTCACCATCAACAAGGGTTGCAATATCTCCAACCCAGATACCTGGATTCACCTCAGTCAAACTAAAATCAGGCGTAGCACCCCAATCATTATAGCCAGAACCTACAATTCCCCATATATCTGCTTCAACAATAGTGTATTCATTATTATTCAAGTCTAATGTTACAGTATAAAAGCCACTAGTTACAGCAATATTATCTCCTCCATCATCTAAAGTTCCATCTGCACCTGAATCACCAAAATTCACACCCCAATCTGCATTAAACCTAAATTTAATTTCACCATCAAGTAGTTTAACACCTACTTTAAAAGTATCAGTTGTATAATCATAGTAAAACTTTGCATCAGGCGTAGCACCCCAATCATTATAACCAGAACCTACTATACCCCATAAAAATGGTTCAATACTGTATGCAAGTGTATTTGTATTAAAAGTAATTTTATAGGTACCAGCTGTTACAGCAATATTATCACCACCATTATCTAATATACCATCTGCTCCAGTATCACCATAATTAAGAGCCCAAGCGTTATCGTCTCTGAATTTAATTTCACCATCAAATAAGGTAGCGTAAGCTACTAAAACATCTGAATCGCTAGTTGTATAGAAAGGAGAATCAAGATAAGCGCCCCAATTATTATATCCAGAACCTACAACACCCCAAGTAGTAACAGCAAAACCATTAGCTGCAGCTACTATTTCAGGAATATTCACATTTAAGGCTTGAACTTGTGAAAACGATTCGCTTTCACCTTGTGTTCCTATAGAGGCTTTTATTCTAAAGTAGATGCTACCAATATTTGGTTCTTCGGTAGTAGGGTCATTATCTAAACCTGCTTCTGCAGCCAAATTCATCAATTGATTAATTGTAACTCCTATTTCATTTTCAGTTGTTGTACCTAAAACGGTATAAACATCAAATGTTTCACTTATTGATCCTTGCATTTCATAATTTACAATAGTTTCTACACCAAAATCTGGAGAAACCCAAACAAATCGTTCTGCTAAATTTTTAGAAGTTTGGCTTGTTAATATATATTCATTTTGAAATGAGTTTACAAATTGAATAGTTTCTTGAGGAGTTTGAGCAATAAATTCAAACTTATCATCATCTTGACACGAATTAAAGCCTACCAAGACTAAAATTAGTAATGTTAAAATTTTTATTGTTTTCATTGTTTCTAGTTTTAATTTTTTAATACCCTACGTTTTGAGTAAGATTAGGATTGGTTGATAATACGTTAGTTGGTAAAGGGAAAATATTTCTGAATTGATCTACTGAAGTTCCATTAGGGACATTTCCTTTAAAAGGCCATAAAAAACTATTTGTAGTGAAATAATTGTAACGAACTAAATCAGTACGTCTTTGACCTTCCCAATACAATTCTCTAGATCTTTCGTCTAAAACAAAATTTAAATCTAAATCAGCACTTGAAATATTACCAGTTGTGTTACCATAGGCTCTAGTACGTAATTCGTTTATTTTAGATGTAGCTATACCTAAATCACCGCCGCCACCTCTTAAAGAAGCTTCAGCATAATTTAAATATATTTCAGCTAAACGAATTAAAGGTAAATCTGTATCAACAAAATCACCACCTGTATCATTACCAGCATTTCCATTAGAATCTACATTTTTAAATTTAGCAATAGCATAACCTTCTTTAAATGGAGGGATTTTTTCTATTTCCAAATTTTGTCCATCTGTATGAAACATACCTCTTTGATCTTCTGATGCAAATTTTTCAACTAAAGTTTTAGTAGTACGTAAGCCTCCCCAGCCTCCATTTACACCAAAATCTGCAGCATTCATTGTACCACCAATAGCGGCATGAACTAAGAAAGTAGTACCACCATAAGTTTGTGATTGAAGACCATCAAAATTTAAAGCAAAAATAAATTCGCTTTGTGCACCATTGGTATCGTTATCTGCTAAAAATAATTCGTCATAAGCAGTTCCGTTTCCGTTAGCATCATTCATATTAATTGAGTAAGATGAATTTATAACGTTGTTTGAGAAAGTTACACATTCAGTATATTTTGCTTCATTTATCCAAACTTCAGCATTTAAGTATAATCTTGATAACAATGCCCAAGCAGCAACTTGATCAACTCTACCATATTCATTTGAACCTCCCGGTTTTAATAAATCTTGAATTTCTAGTAATTCAGACTCCACAAAAGAGAAAATCTCAGTTCTATTGCTTTGTAAAGGTAAGTCAGTAGAAATATCTGAAGTTAAAGGAACATTAGCATAAAGATCCATTAAATTATAATATGCATAGGCTCTTAAAAATCGAGCTTCAGCAATATAATATTGTACTTCTGTATTTTCATTTAATAAAGTAGCATTTTTAATAAATGAATTACTAAATGATACTTCTTGCGCTAAACGAGAGTACATAGCTTCAGTAAAATCATTACTACTTGACCATGACATTCCATGTAAATCAGGTAAACCTGGATCTCCCCATCCTACTACAGCTTCGTCTGTAGTTAAAACATTAAGGTTAAACAGCATTCTCGAAAACTGTGAGAAACCTTCATCAATATCAGCAATATCTGGCTGACCAGCAGGTCCTTCTTGACCTGTTAGTGTTAAACCAGCATATAATTTAGCTAAGGCACCTTGGGCGTCATTAGCACTTGCAAATACATCTTCTTGTGTAAAACTATCAGGATCAATTGGCGATAAATTTAAATCGTCATGACATGATGCCATAAAAAACGTGATAGCTACAGCAAAAATGAGTTTTTTTAATATATTTTTCATTTTTCTATTATTTTATTAAAAATCAATATTAACGCCTAACACAAATGTTCTTGGTCTAGGATAAAAATTATTGTCAATTCCACCTGATATTTCTGGGTCTAACCCTTTATAATCGGTAATTGTAGCAACATTTTGTACAGATCCATATAATCTAAAAACAACATCATCCATAACTTTGTCTAAACGACACCCTAAAGTGATATTGTCAATTTTGAAAAAAGAAGCCTCATCAATAAAGTAATCACTTAATAAGTTTTGCTCTGTTGTTTCTACAAAGCCAGTATTTAAATGATTAGCATGTAAGTTTGTTAAAATACTGTTGGCAGTTGCTCTTCTTAAATAACCATTGCTAGAAGCTACGTTATTGTAAGCGTAATTACCAATATTAGCTCTAGTGACTACAGATAAATCCCAATTTTTATAATTTAAATCAGCATTTAATCCCATAATAACATCAGCATATGGGTCTTTATAAATATATCTATCATCGTCATTAATAATATTATCCCCATTTCTATCAACAAAAGCACCTTCAATTGGAGCACCTGTAGTATCATAAATTTGTTTGTAAACTAAATAACTAAATGGAGATTCACCTTCTGTATGAATTTGTATGTTGTTACCAACACCACCACTAATACCACCAACTGATTGGTCAAAAGGTAGTTTAGTTACTTCATTTTGGTTGAAAGCCACATTATAACTGATGTTTAATTTTAAATCGTCAGTTTGCACTGGAATTACATTTATGGTAAATTCAACACCTTTATTTTCCATATCACCAATATTTTTATCAATACGATTTCCAAAATTTGTAAACGGATCAATAAAAGCAGATGAAATTAAATCTTTCGTTTCTTTAAGATAAGCATTAACAGATCCAGTTATTCTTTTATCTAATAAAGCATAGTCTAAACCAATGTTATATGTTCTACCAACTTCCCAACGTAAATCTTCATTTATTGGTTCAGGTCTAAAAGTTTGATAAAAAGCATTTCCAAATTGATAATTTGCGGTAGATTGACTTCCAGTATATCTTGTTAAAAAATTATAATCGCCTAAACCATTTACATTACCAACTTCACCATAACCAGCTCTTAATTTTAATTCATTGAAAATCCCATCTTTCATAAAATTTTCTTTATGAATGTTCCAAGCAGCAGCTAATGAAGGAAAATACCCCCAACGGTCGTTTGGATTTAATTTTGAAGAGGCATCAGCTCTTAATGTTGCAGTAAATAAATATTTACTATCATAGGAATAATTGAACCTACCAAAATAAGATAAAAGAACATTTTCGGATTTGTCAATAAATTCAAAATCATTACCATCTTCTTCCTTTTCAC
The DNA here is from genome assembly GCF_937891065.1 of uncultured Lutibacter sp. Taxonomy (GTDB): domain Bacteria; phylum Bacteroidota; class Bacteroidia; order Flavobacteriales; family Flavobacteriaceae; genus Lutibacter. Next base: position 4,269 of record NZ_CALAEQ010000055.1, read on the forward strand.
TATCATAATTATAATTATCAAATTCGAATTTTTGATAGGAGTAACCTGTAACAAGATTTAAATTATGTAATTCATTAAATGATTTGTTATAAGTTAAATAAGCATCAAATAATTTGTTAATTGCATCTTGAGTATAGGTACTTCTTGAACCATTCCATGAGGTATCTGAAGTAGGAATAAATTCTGAAGTAATATTTCTACCATGGCTATTTGATTTGTCATAACCAACATTAACAGTAGCAGTTATATCTGAGAAGAAATGCAATTTGTAATCGAATTTTGCATTCCCAACAAAACGTCTTACCTCTGCATTATCATCTACTAAATTAAGTAGCGCAACAGGGTTTGAACCAGCTAAGTTTAATTGATATCCATTAGTACCGGTCCAAGCGAAATAATTTTTAAATATTGAACTTGTATCACGTACCCATTGTGTTGGGTCAAAACCAACAGCTGATCCAATGGCTCCTCTATTAGCAAATGTATTTTCGGTGTACATTCCACGAGCATTTAACTCTATTTTTAAATGATTATCTAATAAAGTAGGTGTTAAATTTAAAGCTGCTGTTGTACGTTTAAAGTTATCACCTTTTAATGTGCCTTCGTGATCAGAATATCCCAAAGAAGCTCTCATTGGTATTCCATGAGCACTTCCTAAAGCACTAAAAGAATGATCAGATCCAATAGCATTGGTATAAATTTCATCTTGCCAATTTGTTGTGGCTGAACCTAAACGACCTATAGCATCTGCATCTCCAGTGCTATTTACTAAATCACGAAATTGAGAAGCAGAAAGTACATCTACCTGATCAATTGCAACATAAGAAGATGTTGATGAGCTTACGTTAAATTTGAAATCAGTGTCCTTTCCTTTTTTTGTAGTAATCAAAATTACACCATTAGCTGCTCTAGAACCATAAATGGCTGTTGCAGAGGCATCTTTTAAAACTACCATGCTTTCAATATCATTTGGGTTGATTAAGTTTAAAGGATTTCTAGATCCTCCAACTCCTCCATCATTTAAAGGGATTCCATCAACTACAATTAAAGGAGAACTTGTTAATGATAAAGATCCAAGACCTCTAATAATAATGCTTTGCCCTTCACCAGGAGCTCCACTACCAGAAGTTACAGAAACCCCGGCAATTTTACCACTAATCAATTGTTGAGCAGATACTATAGGTCCTTCATTAAAGTCTTTAGACGTAATTAAGTCTACAGATCCGGTTAAATCTTCCTTTTTGGTACTCCCATAACCAATAAGAACAATCTCGTCTAATGTTTCTGCACTTTGATCCAATGCTACATTTATTGTACCACTTGCACCTACAGTTACTTCCAGGGTCGTAAACCCAATATAAGAAAACACAAGTACATCACCCTGATTTATATTTTCTAGGATATAATTCCCATCAAAATCAGTTGCGGTACCTTTTACAGTTCCTTTTATAATAATACCAACTCCCGGTAATTCACTACCAGTAGCTTTTTCTGTTACCTTACCAGTTACTGTTTGTTGCGCGAACAAACTAAGCGGTAAAAATACGATAACAGTCAATAGAAAAAGTTTGAAATTTTTCATCTATTTTAAGTTAATTAATAATTAAGTTTTTAAATAATTTGTACTATTTTCATTACATTTCACAGTGTGAAGTTAAGAAGTTAACACAGATTTAACACTATTTTAAATGTTACGCAAACGTTTTCGTGTTTATAACTTTTTCACTCTAACGTTAGAGTTGATTCATTTTTTTTCTATCTAAATCGTTAATTTTTATTAAAATAGCACTTTTTAAGGTTAAATTTGAATAGGAAACGAATAATCTTACACTTCATAATGGTATATAGTTCCTTTATTAATTTTATATTTGTACAAAACAGGATAACAATATTAAGATGAAGCCAAGAATAACACTTAAAAAAATTGCAAAGGAATTTAGTGTCTCTATTTCAACGGTTTCAAAGGCGCTAAAAGGAAGTCATGAAATAAGTGAGGAGGTACGTGAAAGAATTCAGGCGTACGCGAATTTTTATAATTACAAACCCAACAATTTAGCGTTACAACTTAGAAATCAAAAAACATCAGTTATTGGAGTTATAATTCCAGAAATTGTTCACCATTTTTTTTCAACTGTAATTGATGGGATTGAGCAATATGCAAATCAAAAAGGATATAATGTAATGGTTTGTGTTTCAAATGAATCATATGAAAAAGAAGTCCTAAACTTTAGTTTATTGGCTAATGGGAGTGTAGATGGTTTAATAGTATCTGTAGCTAGAGAAACACAAGAAAATAAAATTTATAAGCATTTTGAAGCATTAACCAAAGATGAATTTCCATTGGTTTTATTTGATAGAATAATCAATGAAATAGAATGTGATAAAGTGGTAATTGATGATGTTGGTGGAGCTTTTAAAGCTACAAATCATTTAATGGATGTTGGCGCAAAACGCATAGCACTGATTACAACTGAGGATTATGTGTCAGTTGGTTCTTTAAGAAAAGAAGGATATTTGAAAGCATTAACTACTAGAGGAGTTGAAATAGATGAAAATCTGATTTATAAATTAAATGATAAAAATGATTTACCATCGCAAATAGAAAAGGTGTTTGACGTTCCAAACCCACCAGATGGAATTCTTGCAGTGAATGAAATATATGCTGCAAATGCTTTAATTATAGCAAAAGAAAAGGGATTATCAATTCCAGAAGACATTGCAATTATTGGTTTTACAAGTGGATTAATTTCAGCCTTTACATCACCTCCATTAACTTGTGTAGAGCAACACGGTTTTTTAATGGGAAACCAAGCTGCTGAATTATTAATTAATAGGATTGAGAATTCAGCACCTTTAGAATTTAAAAAAGAAGTTATTTCAACAAATCTTAAAATAAGAAAATCTACTTCATTAGCAGGTTTAAAAAATTAAAATATAGTTATACCGTTTTTTTATTTAAGTTTTTCTCAAAAAAATCTTTTAACTCAAAGGTTGTAGTAGTATAAATACGATATTTAACTCTAAATCTTGTATTTAAAAAGCTTAAAAATTAAAATAATATTATATATTTGCTTCGTAAAAGAGATTTTACATTACTATTTTCACACACTTCACATCAAACAATTAAAGCAATATTGCTTTGCATTGTTAATTTCTAATATTAACATTTATGGAAAAAAGGAAACTTAGTTTCTGGGATATTTGGAACATGAGTTTCGGTTTCTTAGGAATTCAAATGGGTTTTGCATTGCAAAATGCGAATGCAAGTAGAATTTTACAAATTTTTGGTGCTGACGTACACGAACTTTCTTGGTTTTGGGTTGTAGCTCCATTAACAGGTTTAATTGTTCAACCTATTATAGGTTATTATAGTGATAGAACTTGGACAAAACTTGGTAGAAGACGCCCCTATTTTTTGGTTGGAGCTTTATTAGCGGCAGCAGGGTTAATTTTAATGCCTAATGCAGATATGTTTACGGCATTTATGCCGGCATTATGGGTTGGAGCTGGTATGCTTATGATTATGGATGCTTCATTTAATGTAGCGATGGAACCATTTAGAGCATTAGTTGCTGATTTATTGCCTTCAGATCAAAGAACACTTGGATTTAGTATTCAAACTGTATTAATTGGTATTGGAGCTGTAATAGGTTCTTGGTTACCGTATGCATTAGCAAATTGGTTTGGTGTTTCAAATAATGCAGCAGAAGGTGAAGTGCCACTCAATTTATTGCTTTCATTCATTATTGGAGCTGCAGTTTTAGTTGTGAGTATTTTAATTACTGTATTTACAACTAAAGAGTATTCTCCAGAAGAAATGGCTCAGTTTAGTAAAGAGGAAGAAGAAGTTGAAGAAACATCTAGTTTATTTGATATTTTTTCTGATTTTAAGAAAATGCCATTAACAATGAAACAATTGAGCTCTGTTCAATTTTTCTCATGGTTTGGTTTATTTGGTATGTGGGTATTTGCTACACCAGCAATTGCACATCACGTTTATGGTTTGTCTTTAGATGATCACGGTACAGCATATCAAACTGCAGGAGATTGGGTTGGAATTTTATTCGGTGCTTACAATGCTGTTTCAGCAGTATATGCATTCTTTTTACCAGCAATAGCTAAAAAATTCGGTAGAAAAATGACGTATACAATTGGGTTAGTTTGTGGAGGTTTAGGATTAATTTCTATTTATTTTGTTCCAAACGAAAACTGGTTATTTCTTTCTATGTTTGGAATTGGTATAGCTTGGGCTAGTATTTTAGCAATGCCTTATGCAATTTTAGCGGGATCTATTCCTGCGAAAAAAATGGGAGTTTATATGGGGATATTTAATTTCTTCATTGTAATTCCTCAAATAATTAATGCAATAATAGGTGGGCCAATTGTAAAATATGTTTACGGAGGTAATCCAATTTTCGCTCTAGTTATTAGTGGTGTTTCATTATTAATTGCAGCAATGTTAGTGGTAAGAGTTAAAGATGTAGATGACGTAGTAATTAATGGATAAATAAATGAAAAAAGAGATAGGTTTTATATTTGATTTGGATGGTGTTATAGTAGATACAGCAAAGTATCATTATTTAGCTTGGAGAAATTTAGCAAATTCTTTAGGGTTTGATTTTACGGAAGAGCAAAATGAATTATTAAAAGGAGTGAGCAGAGTTAAATCGCTTGAAATTTTGTTGAATCTTGGAAAAGTTGAATTGTCAGAAGAAGAAAAACAAGCATATTTACTTCAAAAAAATACGGAGTATTTGGGATATGTAAATAAAATGACTGATGAAGAAATTTTGCCAGGAATTAATGAGCTATTAAATTATTTAGATGCTAAGGGTATAAAATATGCTTTAGGTTCAGCGAGTAAAAATGCTCCATTAATTCTTAAAAAAGTAGGATTAATAGAGCGATTTGCGGCTATTGTTGATGGAAATGATGTGTCTAAAGCTAAACCAGATCCGGAAGTGTTTTTAATAGGGGCCAAAAAACTTCATATGAAGCCAGAAAACTGTATAGTAGTTGAAGATGCTATTGCTGGTGTTGAAGCTGCAAATGCTGCAAAAATGATAAGTATAGGAATTGGCGATGCCGAATTGTTAAGTGAAGCTACGTATATATTAAAAGATACAAAAGGCTTTACAGTTGATTTTTTAAAAAATCTAATTAATTAGAAAAAGATGAATAAGAATTATATAGTTCCAAATGAATGGTCAATTATTGAAGAAGTCTTTGATGTTGAAAATGTAAAAGCTTCTGAAAGTCTATTTAGCATTGGAAATGGAGCAATGGGCCAACGTGCCAATTTTGAAGAAGATTATTCTGGTGAAACATTACAAGGTAGTTATATTGGAGGTGTTTATTACCCTGATAAAACAAGAGTTGGATGGTGGAAAAATGGATATCCTGAGTATTTTGCAAAAGTTTTGAATGCTCCAAATTGGATTGGTATTCATGTACAAATTAACAACACTAATTTAGATTTAAACTTGTGTAAAGTATCTAACTTTAGAAGAGAATTGAACATGAAAGAAGGATGGTTAAGCCGTTCTTTTAATGCGATACTTCAAACAGGAGAAGAAATTAGAGTTGAAGCAAAAAGATTGATCAGTGTTGAATTAAATGAAGTTGGGGCAATAGAATACAGTGTAAAAGCTGTAAATTTCTCAGGAGAAATTACTTTTTCACCATATTTAGATGCAGGTATTGTAAACGAAGATGCTAACTACGATGAATATTTTTGGGAAACATTAAAATTAGTTGAGGGTAAAAAGAATGGCTGTATTTATGCAAAAACGCTAAAAACAGAATTCCATGTGGTAACAGCTATGGAAATTTTATTGAAGTTAAACAATAAAAAAATTAGTGCTCCGCAAAAAACTAAAATTGAGGAAAAATCAATAACATATACTTATAAGATTAATGTATTAGAAGGTGATACGGCTACAATTTATAAATATGGAAGTTATGTAAGTTCTTTGAATTATAATAATGATGAATTGATAGATGCTTGTCTTCAAAATGTGAAAGAGGCAAGTTTAATTGGTTTTAAAAAATTATTAAAACTTCAAGAACAATCGTGGGCAGAAATTTGGCAAACCGCTGATATTATCATTGAAGGCGATGTAAAAGCACAACAAGGAATCAGGTTTAATATTTTTCAACTGAATCAAACCTATATGGGTACTGATGCTCGTTTAAATATTGGTCCAAAAGGTTTTACGGGTGAAAAATACGGAGGAAGTACCTATTGGGATACAGAAGCTTATTGTATTCCTTTTTATATGGGAACAAAAAATTCTGACGTTGCAAAAAACTTATTACTTTACAGATACAATCAACTGGATAAAGCTATTGAAAATGCCGAGAAATTAGGTTTTAAAAATGGCGCAGCTTTGTATCCAATGGTAACAATGAATGGTGAAGAATGCCATAATGAGTGGGAAATTACTTTTGAAGAAATTCATAGAAATGGAGCTATGATTTATGGAATTTATAACTATGTAAATTATACACAAGATTTCGATTATATTCCAAAATTCGGTTTAGAAGTTATGATTGCTGTTGCACGTTTTTGGCATCAAAGAGCTAATTTTTCAGCAGCTAAAAATCAATATGTAATTTTAGGTGTAACCGGACCTAATGAATACGAAAACAATGTAAATAACAACTTTTACACAAATTATTTAGCAAAATGGTGTATTGAATATGCTGTAGAATGTATAAATAAAGTACAAGAACAGTTTGAAGATGATTTTAACCGAGTAATGGTTAAAACAAAATTGACTAAAACAGAAACTGATAAATGGATGAATGTTGCAGATAATATGTATTTTCCATTTAGTGAAAAGCACAATGTTTATTTACAACAAGATAATTTTTTAGATAAAGAATTAATTCCTGTAAGTGAATTACCAAAATCTGAACGACCAATAAATCAAAAATGGTCTTGGGACCGTATTTTACGTTCTTGTTATATTAAACAAGCTGATGTTTTACAAGGAATGTTCTTTTTTGAAAATAAATTTTCCAAAGAGGAGCTAGAGCGTCATTTCGATTTTTATGAGCCATTAACTGTTCATGAATCATCTTTATCGCCTTGTGTTCACTCAATTTTAGCAGCATCTATTGATAGAATGCCAAAAGCTTACGAACAGTATGTACGTACATCTCGTTTAGATTTAGATGATTACAATCATGAAGTAGATGAAGGTTGTCATATTACAAGTATGGCTGGAACTTGGATGTCTATAGTACAAGGATTTGGAGGTATGCGAGTGAATGAAAGTGGAAATTTATCTTTCAACCCACAAATACCTGAACAATGGAAATCGTACTCATTTACAATTAATTTTAGAAATCAAACACTAAAAGTAAGAGTAAATCAATCTGGAACTACTTTTGAATTAGATGGTACGTTAGATTTAGCAATACAAGTAAACAAAAAATTAATAACTGTTACCCCAAATAAATTAGTAACGGTTTAATTTGAATTCCTTCTTTATAAATAATATTTAAGTTAGTAAAGAAGGAATTTATAACTTAAAAATTTATTCAGATGAAAACAATTTCTTTTATATTCCTTTTATTAATAAGCCTAACAATTAACGCTCAAAAAATAGAACGAGTTGAACCGCCAAATTGGTGGGTTGGAATGAATAATAATGAAGTTGAACTATTAGTTTATGGTGAAAATATTTCAAGTTATTCTCCTGAAATAAAAGATGCAACAATTGATTTAAAGCAGATTAAAAGAACAGAAAATAAAAACTATCTTTTTTTAACTGTGGATGTTTCAAAAGCCGTTGTAGGAAAATTTAAAATTAATTTTTCAAAAACAGGGAAACGACATAATTTCAGCATAGATTATGAATTAAAAGAACGTAATAAAGACTCAAAACTTCGTGAAGGTTTTAATAGTTCAGATGCTATTTATTTAATTACTCCAGATCGTTTTGCAAATGCAGATACTTCAAATGATATTGTTAAAGGTTTAAAGGAACAAGGCATCAATAGAAAAGATGATTATGCTCGTCATGGTGGAGATATCAAAGGAATTACCAATCACTTAGATTATATTTCCGATATGGGATTTACTGCTATTTGGTCAACTCCTGTTTTAACCAATGATATGATAGAAAGTTCATATCACGGGTATGCAATTACAGATTTATACCAGCCAGATCCAAGATTTGGAACTATGGATGAATATATTGAATTGGCTACAAAATCAAAAGAAAGAGGTATTAAATTGGTAATGGATATGGTTGAAAATCATATTGGAGCAGGACATTGGTGGATGAAAGATTTACCAACAAATGACTGGGTGAATTATCAAAAAGAGTTTTTAGAAGGTAATATTGTTACTACAAATCATAGAAGAACTACAAATCAAGATAGTTATGCTTCAAAAAAAGATAAAGCTTTAATGAGCGAGGGTTGGTTTGTTTCTTCAATGCCAGATTTAAATCAGCGAAATCCTTTATTGGCAAAATATTTAATTCAAAATAGCATTTGGTGGATTGAAACATTGGATTTAGGTGGTGTTCGTCAGGATACATATCCTTATCCAGATAAAGAATTTATGGCGAATTGGGCGGGAACAATTATGAATGAATATCCAAATATGAGTATTGTTGGAGAGGAATGGAGTTTAAATCCGTTATTAGTTGGTTATTGGCAAGATGGAAAAAACAATAAAGATGGCTATAAATCAAATTTAAGTTCAACCATGGATTTTCCAATGCAACACGCTATTGTTAGTGCTTTAAATGAAGAAGATAGTTGGGATAAAGGATTGGTAAAAATATATGAAGGACTGGCAAACGATTTTTCGTATGCAAATCCGAGTAAAATTATGATTTTTCCAGACAATCATGATATGAGTAGGATTTTTACACAGCTTAATGAGGATGTTGTAAAAACGGAAATGGCTATGGGATATTTGTTAGCATTGCCAAGAGTTGCACAAGTTTATTATGGAACTGAGGTTTTAATTAGCGATGCTGCTAAACCTGGAGATCACGGTTTAATTAGAACTGATTTCCCTGGAGGTTGGGAAAATGATAAAACAAATGCTTTTACAGGGAGAGGATTAAGCACAGATCAACTTGAAATGCAATCATTTTTGAAGAAAGTATTAAATTATCGTAAAAATAGTGATGCTATACATTCAGGGAAAACAATTCATTTTGCGCCTGAAAAAGGTGTTTATGTTTTATTCAGAATTCTAGATGAAGAAATTGTAACTATTATTTTAAACAAAAATGAATTGCCTATTAATTTAGATTTAAACCGATTTAAAGAAATAGGATTATCGGGAAAACAAGTTAGAAATATTATTTCAAATGATGAATTTACTTGGGAAGAGTCTTTAAAATTAAATTCAAAAGGAGTTGTGATTTTAACCACTAAAAAGTAAATAATGAAAGCTTTCAAAAGTATCTTAGTAATTACATTTGTTTTAGTTTTTATTTCTTGTAAAGAGAAACAACAAGTTGTAAAAGAAGATGTTAACATAGAAATTTCAGATTACTCAGGAAATTTATCTTCAGGAACTATAAAACGAATTGATAGCTTTCCTTCGAAATTTGTTCGACCACGAACTATAGATGTTTGGCTGCCAAATAATTATTCTAAAAATGAAAAATATGCAGTTTTATATATGCACGATGGACAAATGCTATTTGATGCCAATACAACTTGGAACAAACAAGAATGGAAAGTTGATGAAATTGTAGGCGGTTTAATTGATTCAGCTAAGATTAAAGACTGTATTGTTGTTGCAATGTGGAATCATTCGGATATCAGACATACTGAATATTATCCGCAAAAACCATTTGATCTGTTACCTAAAAAATTTAAAGATTCAATTTTTGAAACTGCGACAAAACAATTTGGAACAGAATTTAAAGGGATTCAATCAGATGAATATTTAAAATTCATAGTTGAAGAAGTAAAGCCATTTATTGATGCTAATTTTTCAACACTTACAACTCCTGAAAATACTTTTATAGCAGGATCAAGTATGGGCGGATTAATATCCATGTATGCATTGTGTGAATATCCTGAAATTTTTGGTGGTGCAGCTTGTTTATCAACTCATTGGATTGGGTTTATGCCACAAGAAAATAGTTTAGTTCCAACAACATTTTTTAGATATTTAGCTCAAAATTTACCTACGGCTAAAAACCATAAAATATACTTTGATTATGGTACAAACACATTAGATGAGTATTATTTACCATTTCAAAAAGAATTAGATGAGGTTTTAAAATTAAAAGGTTACAACGAATTAAATTCAAAAAACTTAAAATTTGAAGGTCACGATCATTCTGAAAACTCTTGGAATCAACGTTTTCAAATTCCTGTTGAATTTTTGTTAAAGAAATAAAATAATATAATTCTTAATTAAATGAAGTACTTAAATAAAATATTGACAATCTTCATAATTGTTTTGTCTGTTTCTTTCTCTTTTTCTCAAAATTCAAAAAGAGAATTTGAAAGTGTTACTAAATACAAAACTTTTGTTGAAGTAAAGACAAACGATGGTTTGTATCGTTTTCAACCTTACGGAAACGAAATTATAGAAACTTCGTTTATACCAAATGGAGAAACATTCAATCCAAATTCTCACGCAGTAGTTTTAAAAACAAAAGCTGTTGAAATGGAAATAATTGAAAACACCAATTTAACTGAAATTAAAATGTTAAATATTTCTGTTAAAATTTCACATTCTCCATTTCAAGTTTCATATTATTACGAAGGGAATTTATTAACTTCAGAGAAGAATGGATATTCAAAAAATGAAGATTATGAAGTGTTAGATTTTAATTTGACAGATGATGAAGTTTTGTTTGGTGGAGGAGCTCGCGCTTTAGGAATGAATAGAAGAGGCTATAGATTAGAGTTATATAATAAGGCACACTATGGATACGAAACGCATTCAGAATTAATGAATTTTACCATTCCTGTGGTGTATTCTTCAAAAATGTATGCGATACATTTTGATAACGCCCCAATAGGTTATTTAGATTTGGATAGTAAAAAATCAAATACATTGTCTTATGAAACGATATCTGGTCGTAAAACATATCAAGTTATTGCTGGTGATGATTGGGAAGAATTGGTTGAGAATTATGTAAATTTAACTGGAAAACAACCAATGATTCCTCGTTGGGCTTTGGGTAATTTTTCAAGTAGATTTGGATATCATTCTCAAAAAGAAGTTACTGAAACAATAGATGCATTTATAGAAGAAGAAATTCCTGTAGATGCTATTATTTTGGATTTATTTTGGTTTGGAAAAGAAATGAAAGGAACTATGGGAAACTTTGAATTCGAAAAAGATTCGTTCCCAAATCCTAAAAAAATGATTTCAGATTTAAAGGAGAAAGGTGTTAAAACAATTTTAATTTCGGAACCTTTTATTTTAACAACTTCAAAAAAATGGGATGAAGCTGTAGAACAAGATGTTTTAGGAAAAACCAAAGAGGGAGAGGCTTATAAATACGATTTTTACTTTGGAAACACTGGAATTGTAGATATTTTTAAACCAGAAGGAAAACAATGGTTTTGGGATATTTATAAAAAGTTTAATAATTATGGAGTTGCAGGTTGGTGGGGAGATTTAGGGGAGCCAGAAGTTCATCCTTCTGATTTATTACACGCAACTGGAACTGCTGATGAGGTTCATAATATTTATGGACATAATTGGGCTAAATTAATTTTTGAAGGCTATCAAAAAGACTTCCCAAATCAGCGTCCGTTTATTTTGATGCGTGCAGGTTATTCTGGTTCGCAACATTATGGATTAATTCCGTGGTCGGGAGATGTGAATAGAAGTTGGGGAGGTTTACAATCTCAAATGGAAATAGCTTTACAAATGGGAATGCAAGGTTTAGGATATATGCATTCAGATTTAGGTGGTTTTGCAGGTAATAATTTAGACAATGAATTATACACACGTTGGTTACAATATGGCGTTTTTCAACCAATATTTAGACCTCATGCACAAGAAGAAGTTCCTTCTGAACCTGTTTTTAGAGAACCTAAAACAAAAGCTTTAGCCAAAAAATCGATAGAATTACGTTATAGTTTAATGCCTTATAATTACACGCTTTCTTTTGAAAATAACCAAAAAGGAATAGCATTAATGCGCCCGTTATTTTTTGAGCAACCTTCAAATTCAATGTTGTTAAATTATGATAAAACCTATTTATGGGGAGAACATTTTTTAATAAGTCCTGTGGTAAAACAAGGAATTACCGAGCAAGAAGTTTACTTCCCATCAAAGTCTAATTGGTTTAATTTTTATACGGATGAAAAAGTTGAAGGAGGACAAACAAAAGTAATTGAATTAAATGAAGAAAGTATACCAACGTATGTTCGTGGAGGTGCTTTTATTCCTATGATTCAGTCAATTCAAAATACTTCAATCTATAATTTAAACGAGTTTGATTTGCATTTTTATTTTGATGAAACAGTGAAAGAAAGTGAAGATGAATTATACAATGATGATGGTGAAACTCCAGATGCTTTTGAAAAAGGAATGTATGAGATTTTTAATTTTGAAAGTGAATTCAAAAAGAACTGTTTAACTATTGAAATTGAAACAGAATTAGGGAATAGCTTTAATTTTTCTTCAAAAGAAATTAATTTAATAGTTCATAATATTTCAGTAAAACCAAAAAAAGTAAAAGGTTATAAATTTACTTGGAATGCTAAAAATAACACATTAGTAATTCCAGTTTCAATTAATAATTCAAAAGAAAAATCAATAAAAATTAAATTCTAAAATAGGATGAGGAAATTTGTTTATATCATAATTTTATTTGTTGCAGTACTAAGTTGTAAAGATAAAAATCAGGATAAAAAGGAAATAGCAAAAACGCAAGATGTACCTTTTGTTTGGGAAAATGCAAATGTCTATTTTATGTTAACCGACAGATTTAAGAATGGAGATACTTTAAACGATGTTAATTTTAATAGAACACTAGAAGCTTCAAAATTAAGAGGTTTTGAGGGAGGTGATTTAAAAGGAGTTACTCAAAAAATTGAAGAAGGATATTTTAACGACTTAGGAATTAATGCTATTTGGATGACTCCAATTGTTGAACAAATTCACGGAGCTGTTGATGAAGGAACAGGTGCAACGTATGCTTTTCACGGCTATTGGTCAAAAGACTGGACAAGCTTAGATCCTAATTTTGGAACAAAAGAAGATTTAAAAAAATTAGTTGAAGTTGCACATAAAAATGGAATTAGAATTGTATTGGATGCTGTTATTAATCATACGGGTCCGGTTACAGAAATCGACCTAGTTTATGGAGATGATTGGGTGAGAACGGGTCCACAGTGTAATTATCAAGACTACGAATCAACAGTTACTTGCACATTAGTTAAAAACTTACCAGACATAAAAACGGAAAGCGTTGAAAATGTTGAATTGCCAAAACAACTAGTTGAAAAATGGAAAACGGAAGGACGTTATGAACAAGAAGTGAAAGAATTGGACGAATTCTTTGCAAGAACAGGATATCCAAGAGCTCCAAAATA
>NZ_CALAEQ010000056.1 GCF_937891065.1 uncultured Lutibacter sp.
TCTATTATATATATTAAGTTTATCTAAGATTTATTTATTCATCTTCATCATCAAGATCTGCACCTTCCAAATCCAAATCTAAATCATCACTAATTTCTGTATCTGACTCATCATCTTCATCATGGCTTTCCATACTATCAACCAATTCATCACTAATTTTAACCAAATAAATTGTGTCGTTTGTTGAAACTTCAACTGCTTCAACATATTTACCATTTTGGTTAGTAAATTTAATAATATCCCTTATTCCATATCCATCAGGGAATTTCTCCACTAATAAATTAAGGATTTCGGTTGTCAATTTTTTATAATCTACAATGATTCTCTTCATAACAAATCAGTTAAATTTAGCTTAAAAAATAAAATTATTATCTAATTAACTTTTTCTATAAGTTCAAATATAGAAAAATATTTCAATCCGAAAAGAAAAATGGTAATACATTTTAAATTCAATAAATATTAATTAAAAAGCATAAAAAAAACCAAGATCGCTCTTGGTTTTCTATAATATATTTGGAAAGTAAAATTAAAGCATCATTAAGTTACTAACTTCTAGTTCAGTTAAATGACGGTAATGACCACGTGGTAAATCTTTCTTAGTTAAACCTGCAAAAATTACACGATCTAATTTTACCACACTATAATTAAAGTGTTCAAAAATTCTACGTACAATTCTGTTTCTTCCTGAGTGAATTTTAACTCCTATTTCGCTCTTTGGTTGATTCATTATATATGAAATCTCATCTACTAATACTCTTTTTTCATCTAAAATAAATCCATCTGAAATTTTTTGCATATCACTCATTGATAGCTTCTTATCTAAAGATGCATGATATAATTTCTGGATATTATGTTTTGGATGCGTTAATTTTTTAGCTATTTCTCCATCATTTGTAAAAAGCAATAAACCTGTAGTATTTCTATCTAATCTCCCTACTGGATAAATTCGTTCTTTTGAAGCATTTGCAACTAATTCCATTACTGTTTTACGCCCTCTATCATCATCCATTGTGGTAATAAAGTTTTTCGGTTTATTTAATAAAACATATCGTTTTTTTTCAGGGCTAATTAACGAACCATCAAACTTAACAACATCATTTGGCATTACTTGGTAACCCATTTCGTTAACCAACTTACCATTTACTGATGCACTACCCGCTTTAATATAAACATCAGCTTCTCTGCGTGAACAAATACCAGAATTTGAAATGTACTTATTTAAACGAATACCTTCGTTCTCTATAGTCTTTTTTTCTAGTTTTGGAGTTGCTGTTTCTTTTGAAATTGGTCTATCTTTTTTATAAACAGGCTTATCTTTAAAGCTTTTAGTAAATTTCTTTTTACTATCAAATTTTGGCTTTGAAGTGTTTGAAGTTGTCTTTTTTCCTTGTTGTCGTCCTCTCGACGAGTTTTTATTTGAATTCATTATTTTATATTTTTTTGCAAAAGTACTTCTAATCTATTTATAAAAAAAATAACTTTTTCATAAATAAATGGGTAACAAATTATGAACCAGTTTGATATAGATATAAACTATTAAAATATACTACTATGAAAACTAAAATATTTATTGCATTGTTAATGATTTCAACAATCACTTTTGCACAAACAAAAAAGCAACAAATTATTAAAACTGAATCTTCATCAAAAGTATATTACATGAAAATTGATGATATTAAGGGAGAATCAAACGATACTTATACAAAACGAACCATAAAAATTGGTGGAGCAGAAAAACATTATGCAAGATTCCAAAATGAAAATAATCAGAATTCAAGTAAATGGTGGGCTAATAATAAAATGAAAGATGCAGAAGCTAAAAATTCAAATGTTCAAAGAAGAAGAGGCGATGTGAAAATTGAAGATATTGATGTTTCTAAAAAAAACTAAATTAAAAAATAACTAAAGAACGCGAAATAAGTCTCACGTTCTTTTATTCTATAATTACAACACTAAGCGATTAATAATCACAGTGTAATCTATAAAGACCATACTAAATACACCTGCAAAAATTAGCAATTTTAAGATTAAATGCAAAAACATATAATTACGTTTCCTTTTGCTTAACCATAGAGCAAGCACAAAAAGAAAAAGAACAACAATACTTATATAGAAAAAATATTTCATTCCCCCAATTTCAGGGTATCTTAATAGAAAATAGATTGGATTTAATGTTAAAAGTACCAAAAATGAAATTAATATTTTAGTAAAATGTTCTCCATACTTAACAGCTATTGTTTGATAATTTTGAACAAAATCTCCCTTAATCCTTTCTAAATCTTTAATCAATTCTCTAATTAATAATATAAAGAATAAAAAAGCTGCGTGTGTAAAAATTATTTCAGAAAAATTTTTATAATACACAAAAACAGCAAAAAAAGGCAAAATAGCTAGACTCGCTGCTGAGAATAATCCCATCAAAGGATATTTCTTTAGTTTATGGGAATAAAACCAGATTAGAAAAATGTAAACCGAAAAAAACAGCGCAGCTCGCCATGATACTAAAAAAGCAATAACAACGCCAATAAAATTTAATAAAAAGTAAAAACGAAGTTTGTTTTTTTGACTAACAATAGCATCAATTTTAGATTTTATAGGTCTGTTAATTTTATCAGTTTCTGAATCGTAAAAATTATTAATTATGTACCCTGAAGCAATTACACAAATTGTTGAAAGTACAATAAAGTATAAATTTATATCCAACAATACATACCTCAACGATTTTTCAGGAGAAAAAATAAATATAGATGCTAAGTATTGAGCAATTACAATTAATAAAATATTGTAACCTCTTACCACAGAAAACAAACTCAGTACTTTTATATAAAAAGGAGTCTTCTTATTACTGTTATTTTTAGAAATTTCAAGTAAATCCATTGGTAAGAAAAAATAATTATGCCTTTAAACTATCCTTTTAAAAGTAGCCTATATAATATTAAAACCTATAAACCAATTCTAATTTAAAATCTTTTAATATTGTTTTTGTTTTGTCAAAATCTTCAGTAAACCCTAAAATGTAACCTCCACCACCCGAGCCGCATAATTTTAAATAATAGTCGTTCGTGTCAATTCCTTTTTGCCAAATTTTATGAAATGGTTTTGGAATCATTGGTTTAAAATTATCTAAAACAACTTTTGATAATTGTTTTACATTTCCGAATAATGATTTTGCATTTCCGCTTAAAAAATCATCAATACAAGCATCCGTATGTTTTGCGAAATCTTCATTTAACATTTTTCTAAAGCCTTCATTTTTCATTTTATTCATAAAAATAGTAACCATTGGCTCCGTTTCACCAATCATTTCTGAATCTAATAAAAATACAGCTCCTTTTCCTTCCTTTTGAGATGGAATACCTGTTGCCTCTAAATTGTCTTTTGAATTTATTAAAATTGGGATACTTAAATATGAATTTAACGGGTCTAACCCAGAACTTTTTCCGTGAAAAAAAGATTCCATCAAAGAAAATATATTCTTTAACTTTAAAAGTTTATCTCTCGTTAAATTTTCTAAAACTGTTATTTTATCATCGGCATATTTATCATAAATTGAAGCAACCAAAGCGCCTGAACTTCCAACGCCATACCCTTGTGGAATACTAGAATCAAAATACATTCCTTCTTCAATATCTGATTTAAACTCATTTAACCTAAAACTTACCAATTCTTGTTTTTCAAGATTAACCAAGTAATTATAAAACCTTTGCAAGTTTAAATTTGATTTCTGTGAAGTTTCAGATAAATTTTTCGATTTTTTTAATGCACCTTGATAAGAGTTATAAGGTATTGCCAAACCTTTGGAATCTTTAATGATTCCATACTCTCCAAAAAGTAAGATTTTCGCGTAAAAAAGAGGTCCTCTCATATGTTTAATTATTGGATAATCGTTTTGCCCCATTTCCAATTCTGTCGCAAATATAATGATTTTCTTGACAATATTGAATTAACTCATTTATTATAAAATTATTAACACTCTCTTTCTCAGCTTCTGGAAACAAAACATGAACATTAGCACCAGCGTCTAAAGTAAAGCAAATATTCGAATTTGTTTCACCTCTAAATTCCCAAATCTTATTTATTATTTTTAAGGTATTAGGTTTCATTAAAATAAAATAAGGATTGCTAGTCATCATCATAGCATGCAAGCTTAAAGCTTCGCTTTCTACAATGGTAATAAATTCGTTTAAATCTCCATTTTGAAATACTTCTGAAATTTTTGAAATATTGTGATTTGCTTGCTGAAAACGCTGTTTCGCAAATGGATGGTTGTACATTAATTGATGTCCAACAGTACTTGAAACTTGTTTTTCCCCTTCATCAACCAACAAAATAGTATCATGATAATTTTTAAAATTTTTGTGAATTTTATACGGAAATTTTACTCCAAACAAATTAGAACTCCCTTCAATATCAGAATGATTTCCCCAAACAATTAATTTGCCTTCAATACTTCTACAAGCGCTTCCCGAACCTAACCTCGCTAAAAACGATGCTTTTTTATTGAAATATTCTTCCGAAATACTTGGATTCAACTCTCTTTCCAAACTCATTACACATAATGCTAAAGCGCTCATACCACTTGCTGAAGATGCAATCCCACTACTATGCGGAAAAGAATTACGTGATTTTATCACAAAATCAAAATCCTTCAAAAACGGAACATATTGTTCTATTCTTTCAAAAAATTGTTGAATTTTCGGTTTGAAATCTTCTTTCTTTTCACCTTCAAAATAAATGTCAAAATTGAAGGATTTACTATTTTTATCCAACTTTTTATACTCTAACGTTGTTAACGTAAAACAAGCGTCTAACGTAAAACTGATTGACGCATTTTCAGGAATTTGAGGATCTTGTTTTCCCCAATATTTTACTAAAGCTATGTTACTGGGTGTTTTCCAAGTTACACTTCCGTTAGAAACTTTTGAAGTCTCAAAATCATTTAAAATAAAATCACTCTCAATCAAAACTATAATTTTTGTCAAATATAAATCATTTACTTAAACATTTTCTAATCTCGCAAGCACATCTTTTTTATAACTTCTACTTATAGGAATTGCTTTTTTGTTCATTTCAATAAATTCATTTGTAAACGATTCAATTTTAGAAATAGAAACTATAAAAGAACGATGAATCCTAATAAAATCTCTTTTAGGAAGTTTTGCTTCAATATTAGTAATTGTTTCTCTAGTAATAATTATTTTATCATTTAAATGAATTTTTAAATAATCACTAAAACTTTCTATATAATTTATTTCATAGAAATTAATTTTTATCATTTTTCTGTCTGATCGAACAAAAATAAAATCGTTTGCCTCTTGACTAATTTCTAGAGTTGGTTCTAAAATTAATGTACTGTTTTCTCCCAAATATTTATTTACTGATTGCAACAATCGTTCAAATGAAATTGGTTTTAGCAAGTAATCAACCGCTTGCAAATTAAATCCGTCAATAGCATATTCTCTATAAGCAGTTGTAAATATTACTTTAATATTTCTATTGATAGTTTTAGCAAAAGACAAACCTGAGATCTCAGGCATATTAATATCTAAAAAAATTAAATCTATACTGTTTGAGTTTAACACATTAAAAGCTTCAATGGCATTTTTACATGAAGCAATAATAGTTACAGCGTCAACTTTTTGCAAATGATTTTCTAAAATTTCACGAGCCATTGGCTCGTCATCAACAATAATACAGTTACATATTTTGTTCATTGTTCAATGTTTTAAAATTACTAATTACTAACTGTACTTTAAAGCTATTTTGATGCTGTTCAATATCTATTTTGTGCACACTTGGATAGAGCATTTCTAATCTTTTTTTAATATTTTCAAGTCCAATTCCTTTTTCAGAATTATGGTCTTCTATTGATGTGTTCTTAATTTCAAAAAACAATTCATTTCCTTTAGTTACAAGTAAAATGTTCACTTTTAATTTTCCTTTAACAATTGCTCCATGTTTAAACGCATTTTCAACAAAAGGAATTAATAACATAGGAGTAATTTGTGCATTTTCATTTTCAATGTTTTTATCAATTTTCACTTCCAGAGTATCATGAAAACGCATTTTTTCAAGAGAAACATAATCTAACAAATGATTAATTTCATCCTGTAGTAATACACTTGGCTTTTCTACTTGATATAAAATATAGTCTAATAAATTAGACAATTTCAAAATCATTTCAGGTGCTTCATCCGCTTTTTTCAAAGCAAAACCATAAATAGTATTTAAAGAATTAAACAAAAAATGCGGATGAATCTGCATTTTTAAAAACTTTAACTCTTGCTCTTTTAGCTCTAATTGAGCATTTAAAATTTTACTATTCAAACTTTCATTTTTAACAATTGAATTATAATTATGCATTATTAAACTTAATGAAACTACAATCAACACTACAAAATAAACTCCTAAAACTATAAATGGTAAAGTTTTAGTCAGTGGCGCCGTATCTACCTCTTTATAACCTTCGGAATAAATCAATCCATATAAAATTGATAAAATAATAACATATACTGAAATTATAAAAGTGTAAATACTATATAAAATAAAATATTTATACTTTTT
>NZ_CALAEQ010000057.1 GCF_937891065.1 uncultured Lutibacter sp.
CATTTTTAAATAACTGTTTACTAATAAATTAATTAAAAACTAATTATTAATATTAACAATTAACATTATAACTAAATAGGTATTTAGTATATTTGTTCAACTAAAATCAAACTTTTATTATGGAAAACCAAAAATCATCTTCAAAACAAATCATGTTAAACTATGGATTAATCTTAGGATTTGTTTCAATTTTAATTGCAGTTATTAACTTTGCATTCGGGAATGTTTACGAACCACATTGGGTTATATCTGTATTAGGAGCTTTAGTTTCAGTAGTTTTTATTGTTTTAGGGCTTAAAAAACTAAAAGAAAGTAATAATGGTTTTTTAAGTTTAGGTCAAGCTTTAAAAACTGGTTTAGGAATTTCATTAATTTCTGGAATTATTTATGTTATTTATATGATGCTCTTTACGAATATCATTGAACCTGAATTTTTCACTAGAATGGCAGAAGTTCAAGAAGCTGGTATGTTAGAGAAATATCCAAATATGAGTGATGAACAATTAGAGGGAGCAATAGCAATGACTAAAAAAATGTCTGGACCTGCTATAACTTCAGCATTTATTTTAATTTTCAGCTTATTCTTCGGGTTTATTGTTTCTCTAATTGGAGGTTTAATCATGAAAAAAACACAAGAAGAAGACTAATTAATACCACATAAATGGATATATCAGTAGTAATTCCACTACTTAACGAAGACGAATCTTTAAATGAATTACACGATTGGATTGCAAAAGTTATGCAATCCAATCGTTATTCTTATGAAATACTTTTTATTGACGATGGTAGCACAGATAACTCATGGAAAGTTATTGAGGCATTATCAGAAAAGAATGAAAATGTAAAAGGTCTTCGATTTCAAAAAAATTACGGAAAATCACAAGCATTAAATGCTGGGTTTAAAGAAGTACAAGGTGACGTAGTAATTACTATGGATGCAGATTTACAAGACAGCCCAGATGAAATTCCAGAATTGTATAACCTAATAAAAAATGAAGGTTTCGATTTAATTTCAGGTTGGAAAAAAAAGAGATACGATTCAAAAATTAGAAAAAACATACCTTCAAAATTATTTAATGCAGCCGCGCGAAAAACTTCTGGAGTACAATTAAATGATTTTAATTGTGGCTTAAAGTCTTATAAAAATGAGGTTGTGAAAAATATTGATGTTAGTGGCGAAATGCATCGTTACATTCCAGTACTTGCAAAAAATGCTGGTTATATAAAGATTGGAGAAAAAGTAGTCGCTCATCAAGCACGTAAATTTGGGGTAACAAAATTTGGTATTGATCGTTTTATAAATGGTTTTTTAGATCTTATTACCATTTGGTTTTTATCTAAATTTGGTAAAAGACCTATGCATTTATTTGGGTTATTAGGAACCCTAATGTTTATTGTTGGTTGTACTTTTGCCTTTTATTTAGGAATAGACAAATTGTTTTTCAACCCAACAGGAAGATTAATCACATCACGCCCACAATTTTTTATTGCATTGGCAACCATGGTTATTGGAACACAATTTTTTTTAGCAGGTTTTTTAGGTGAAATAATTTTACGTACAAAATCTGATACAAAACGTTATTCTATTTCAAAAAAAATTAATCTATAACGTTTTAGCGAAAAGTTTCATTTATTGACTTTTTAAAATTATAAATAATCTTATTTTTGTACTAAATTATACAATAAACACTATGACAATTCTAGAGAAAGCCCAATTATGGCTAACAGATACTTTTGATAAAGAAACACAACAAGAAATTAATCAATTAATTGCTGCAAACTCAGAACAATTAACTGAAAGTTTTTATAAAGATTTAGAATTCGGTACAGGTGGAATGCGTGGTATTATGGGCGCAGGAACAAACCGAATTAACAAGTATACTCTTGGCAAAGCCACACAAGGATTAGCAAATTATATTAAAACGTCATTTCCAAACAAACAACATAAAGTTGCTATTGCTTATGATTGCCGCCATAACAGCCAGCCATTTGCTAAAATTGTAGCTGATGTACTTTCGGCAAATAATATTAAAGTGTATTTATTTGAAGATATGCGCCCAACTCCTGAGCTTTCATTTGCCGTAAGACATTTAGAATGTGATGCAGGTATTGTTTTAACCGCTTCCCACAATCCGCCTGAATATAATGGTTATAAAGTTTATTGGAATGATGGAGGACAAATTATACCTCCAGATGATGCTAATATTATAAATGAAGTAAATAGTTTAGATTTTTCTGAAATTAAATTTAATGCCAATGAAAATATTATTGAATATATTGGAAAAGATGTAGATGATGCTTTTATAAATGCTTCAGTAAAAAATGGCACATTTAACATTGAAGGAAGAGATAATTTAAAAGTTGTTTTTACTTCACTACACGGAACTTCAATTAAATCTATTCCTGATGCACTCGCAAAAGCAGGTTATACTGATGTAAATATTGTTGAAGAACAAAGAGAACCTAATGGTGATTTTCCAACTGTTGCTTCTCCAAATCCAGAAGAACCAGCAGCTTTAAAAATGGCAACTGATTTAGCAGAGAAAATAAATGCTGATATCGTAATTGGAACTGATCCTGATAGTGATAGAATTGGTATTGCAGTAAGAAATGAAGCTGGAGAAATGAAGCTTTTAAATGGAAATCAAACTATGAGTGTAATGACTGATTTTTTAATTAAAAATTGGGAAACTCAAGGTAAATTAAACGGAAAACAATTTGTAGGTTCTACAATTGTATCAACAAATTTAGTGAATGAGATTGCTACAAGCTATGGTGTTGAAACTAAAGTTGGTTTAACTGGTTTTAAATGGATTGCAAAAATGATTCGCGATGCCGAAGGTAAACAAGATTTTATAGGTGGTGGTGAAGAAAGTTTTGGTTATATGGTTGGTGATTTTGTTCGTGATAAAGATGCTGTAACTGCTACGTTACTAGCTTGTGAAATTGCAGCAAAGGCGAAAGCTAACAATAGTTCATTTTATAAAGAACTACTCACAATTTACACCAAACATAATTTTTATAAAGAGCATTTAATAGCTATTGTAAAAAAAGGAATGGATGGTGCTGAGCAAATTAGCAAAATGATGGTTGAGTTACGCGAAAATCCAGTAACTGAAATTGATGGTTCTAAAGTGACTTTTTTATGCGATTATCAAGCTTCTACAAAAACAAATCTTTTAACAGGAAAAATTGAAACTATTGATTTAGAAAAATCGAATGTATTAATTTATGAAACTGTTGATGGTACAAAAGTAGCAGCAAGACCTAGTGGCACCGAACCAAAAATTAAATTTTATTTTAGTGTAAATATGCCATTAGATTCAATTAAAAATGCAATTAAAGTTGAAGCTGAATTAGACACTAAAATTCAACGTATCATAAAAGAAATTAAATTAAATTAATGAATTATTTCAAACAAATTTTAAAATACGCTAAACCATATATTAAGTACGCTTGGTTAAATGTACTTTTTAATATTTTGTATGCCATATTTAATGTGTTATCCGTTTTAAGTTTTATTCCTGTATTAGGAATATTATTTGGTGAGGAAAAAAAAGCCTATCAAAAACCAGTTTATGAAGGTATAACTACATTGTTTAAATACGTACAAGGTTCTTTAAATTATCAAGTAACTGATATGATGGAAAGTGGTGGAATCGATAAAGCATTACTTTTTATCTGCATTTTATCATTTAGCTTATTTTTCTTTAAAAATTTGTTTCGATATTTAGCTTCTTTTGTATTAGTTTTTTTACGAAATGGTGTTGTAAAAGACTTGCGAGATAGTTTGTATAAGAAAATTATTGAATTGCCACTCGCCTACTTTTCAGAAAAGAAAAAAGGTGATATTATTGCACGTATGACTTCTGATGTGCAAGAAGTTGAAACTTCTTTTTTAACATCTTTAGAAACTATTGTCCGTGAACCTTTAACCATTATACTTACATTAGTTTCAATGTTTGCTATTAGTGCTAAATTGACATTATTTGTGTTTATTCTATTACCTATATCAGGGTTTATTATTTCTGGAGTCGGTAAAAAATTAAAAGCTAATTCATTATTAGCACAACAAGAAACAGGTAATTTTCTGTCTTTTATTGAAGAAACTTTAACTGGTTTGCGCATTATAAAAGGTTTTAATGCAGAAGAGAAAATTGAGCATAAATTTAATAAATCTACAACCAAGTTTAGAAATTTAATGACCAGTGTTTTACACAGAAAAACATTAGCATCACCAATGAGTGAATTTTTAGGCTCAGCAACTATCATCGCAATTTTATGGTATGGCGGAAGATTGGTATTAGGCGAAAATAGCGAAATGGCACCTCAAGAATTTTTTGGATACATTGGGCTATTTTATTTAGTTTTAAACCCTGCAAAGGCTATTTCTACAGCATTTTATAGTATTCAAAAAGGAAATGCTTCTGCAGAAAGAATTATTGATATTCTTGAAACTGAAAATACGATTGTTGACAAACCAAATGCATCCAATAAATTATCATTTGATAAAGACATTATCTTTAAAAATATTTCATTTAAATATTTAGATGAATATGTACTAAAAGATTTCTCTTTACATATTCCAAAAGGAAAAACTGTTGCTTTGGTTGGACAATCTGGAAGTGGAAAATCTACACTTGCAAATTTAATTACACGATTTTATGATGTAAATAGTGGAACTATTACAATTGATGGAGTTAATATTAAAGACATTACTCAAAAATCACTTCGTGGTTTAATGGGGATAGTTTCACAGGAATCAATATTATTTAATGACACTGTAAAAAACAACATTAGTTTAGGTGTAAATAACGCTACAATAGAGCAAGTAATTGAAGCTTCAAGTATTGCTAATGCTCATGAATTCATCAAAGATTTACCTCTTCAATACGAAACAAATATTGGTGACAGTGGGAATACACTTTCTGGTGGACAAAAACAACGTTTAAGTATTGCGCGTGCTGTACTTAAAAACCCCCCAATAATGATTTTAGATGAAGCTACTTCAGCATTAGATACCGAAAGTGAACAATTGGTTCAAATGGCTTTAGAAAAAATGATGGAAAATAGAACCTCATTAGTAATTGCGCATCGTTTGTCAACTATTCAAAAAGCTGATTTAATTGTGGTGATGAAAAAAGGTGAAATTGTTGAGCAAGGAAAACACGATGAATTATTAGCTAAAAAAGGTGAATACTTCAAACTTGTTACTATGCAATCTTTTTAAATAATTAAAATACTTATTTGTTAATTATTTTTAGTCCTAATTTTTTAGCTCGTTTTAACATAAAGGCATAAGCCTCATCATAATCGTTTTTAATTTCTCCTTCTAAAATAGCCTCTTTTATAGCATCTTTTAAAGTTCCTATTTCTCGGCAAGGCTTCAAATTATAGGTTTCCATAATTAATTCACCCGAAATTGGTGGTTGAAAATTACGAACATGGTCTCGTTCTTCAACTTCTTTAATTTTTTGACGTACAATCTTAAAATTATGGTGATAATTTTTAAATTTATTAGGGTTTTTGGTCGTAATATCGGCTTCACACAATGTCATTAAACTATCAATATCATTTCCTGTATCAAAAATTAAACGTCTCACTGCTGAATCAGTAACTTCAGAAGCTAATACGATTGGACGAGAACTTAAATACACCATTTTTTGAACAAATTTCATTTTGTCATTCAAAGGCATTTTTAATTTTTTAAATAACTTATAAACCATTTTAGAGCCTACAAATTCATGACCATGAAAAGTCCAACCTATAGTTTTATCAAACTTTTTGGTAGGTGCTTTACCTATATCATGTAATAATGCAGCCCAGCGTAACCATAAATTATTTGTGTTTTCAGAAATGTTATCTACAACTTCTAGCGTATGGTAAAAATTATCTTTATGCTTCTGTCCTTCAACCTCTTCAACACCTTGTAAATTAGTTAACTCAGGTAAAAAACGTTCTAGTAAATTGGTTTTATGAAGCAAAAGTAATCCAACTGAAGGAATATCAGAAAGCATAATTTTATTAAACTCTACTATAACTCTTTCATTCGTAATAATATCCAATCTACTCGCATTTCGAGTAATTGCATTTAAAGATTTGTTTTCAATTTCAAAATTTAATTGAGATGAAAAACGAATAGCACGCATCATTCTTAAAGGATCATCAGAATAAGTAATATCCGGATTTAATGGTGTTCTAATAATTTTATTTTGTAAATCTTTCAACCCATCAAAAGGATCTAATAATGTCCCGAAATTATCTTCATTTAAACTTAACGCTAATGCATTTATTGTAAAATCTCGTCTATTTTGATCGTCTTGTAAAGTACCGTCTTCAACAACTGGGTTTCTACTATCCTCATTATAAGATTCTTTGCGAGCTCCAACAAATTCAATTTCAATATTTTCAAAACGTAACATTGCAGTTCCATAGGTTTTAAAAACTTGCACTTTAGGTTTATTTGGTAACAATTCTGCAACGGCTCTTGCTAAATCTATTCCACTTCCAACTGCTACTACATCTATATCATCAGGAGTCCCTCTTTTTAATAAATAATCACGCACAAAACCACCAATAACATAAGTCTCTAATTGTAAATTAGTGGCTGCTTTTGCTATGTATTCAAAAATTGGATGCGTTAAAGCATCTTTATATCTATTATTATTTGTCATAAATTAACGTGACTTAACTAATTTTATAAACTGTCATTCCTGCAAAAGAAAGAATAACCATAAAAATTTTATTTACAATTTATTCATTAATATTTTCCAAATATTTTATGAATTTTTAATCGGCGTAAGAAAGATAGTTTCCTATTTTCTGGAACACCATTTTCTTTAATATATTTAAAAACAGTTTCAACCATTCTTAAAGCAGAATCACCATCGTTATAGGGATGATATTCTTCCATAATATTGGTACGTTTCTCTTTAAATTTATCTTCTTCTAAATTTGATTTAATTTTTTCAGAAAGATTATTGTATTCAATTGAATTGTCCCACTGAATATTTTTAGAACTACTTTTATACGTGATAACCGGTTTATTTAATAACAAAAATTCATATACTACAGATGAAGTGTCACTTACCATAATATCAGCCATTAATAAAAATTTTATAATATTGCGTTCTTCTTCATACACAATATTTGATGTTTCATTGGCTAAGTTTTTATAGCTCTCAACTAACTCATTTACCATTAAATCATGAAATTTTACCAAAACTAAATAATCTTCATTTTTAGCTAATTCTTTAAATTCATTCTCTAAAAATGATGCCGAATTTAATGAAGGAGAAAATGTTGGTGCATACAATACAATTTTTTTTGCCCCATATTTTAATAAGAGCTCCTGCTTTTCAGAATCGTATTTATGAAGTTCTTTTCCGTAAACATCCAATTTAGGCCAACCTGTTTCAATAACATCAAAGTTTTTAAACTTCTGCTTTAATTCATTAAATTTTCTAGTAAAGTAAGGACCTTGTGTTAAATATAAATCGAAATAATGTCTAATTCTAAAATGCCCTTTTTTTTCACCTGCCAACCCATGAAATACTTGTACCTTTAATCCTCTTAAATAATAAGGAACTTCATTCCCTGGAACGAAAATTACATCACTATTAAATGCAATAACATCTTGCATTTCTGAGGTGAAAGTTTCATTTTTAAATGGGAAATTTTTAGTAATTGGCTCATTTACAAACCATAAGTATGAATATCCTTTTTCTTTCAAAACCTTCATTATGGGTTCTAAAATTCCAAAAGCATACGGGTTTTGACAAAAAAGTACTGTTTTCAAAACTTTTAAACTATTTTGTTTGCATTTTTTAAATCTTCTTCAAAATCAACTTCAATGCAATTATATTTTGAAATATCAATCACTTTTAATTTTAAATTATCTTCAGAAATAGCCGTTTCTAAACCTTTTTCAAAATAATCATTCGCATTACATTTTTCCAATTGAGAAATAAAAATATCTAAATCTTTTGAAGATATAAAGTTAATTCCAACAGCTTCTCCCAATCCATTTTTAACTTCTTTAGAAAGTTCATTTACATAATTATTTTTAAGTGTATATTTCACTTCTTCATCTGCAACACTTGATGTATTAACTGAAATAAAAGAATTATTTTCCTGAATATCATTTAACAATACTGAAAGTAGATTTTCATCAAAAACCACATCGCCATTAAACCATAAAATCGATTTTCCTCTGTGCTTTTTTAAAGCTTGAAGTAAACTTTTTGAAGTGTTTGTAGTATCAAAAAAAGGATTGTATACATAATTAACTTCTGGAAAGCGTTCCATAATTAAGTCTTTTTTAAAGCCCACAACTATAGTTACATCGTTAATGTCAAAATATTTAGTGATATTTTTAAGTTGCTTTTCCATAATACTTTCACCATCTTTTAAAAGAGTTAATGGTTTAGGAAAAGGATTTCCAAGTCGAGAGCCAATACCAGCTGCTAAAATTACGATTTTCAAATGTTGAATTTTAAAGTTTATTAATTTCAAGCAAAAATAGAACATTAAAATTTAATACCATAGATCATTTAAAAATGGTCATAAAAAAACTCCGATTAAAATCGGAGCTCTGAAATATTTAAACTGCTACATCATTTTCACGAAGCGCATCATTTAGCGACGTTTTTTTATTAGTGCTTTCTTTTCGCTTTCCAATAATCATAGCACAAGGCACATGAAACTCTCCTGCAGGAAATTGTTTTTTATAACTTCCTGGAATTACCACAGAACGTGCAGGCACTCTCCCTTTATAAATAACTGGTTTATCTCCAGTAACATCAATAATTTTAGTACTCATTGTTAATACAACATTTGCACCTAAAACAGCCTCCGTTTCAACGTGAACTCCTTCTACAACAATACAACGTGAACCAACAAATACATTATCTTCAATAATAACTGGAGCTGCTTGTAAAGGTTCTAATACGCCACCAATACCTACTCCTCCACTTAAGTGAACATTTTTACCAATTTGTGCACAACTACCAACTGTTGACCAAGTATCAACCATAGTACCTTCATCTACATAAGCGCCTATATTTACATAGCTTGGCATTAAAATAGTTCCTGGTGCAATATAAGAACCATGACGTGCTACCGCATGAGGCACTACACGAATTCCTTTTTCTTTATATCCTTTTTTTAATGGAATTTTATCGTGATATTCAAAAATGCCTACTTCTAAAGTTTCCATTTTTTGAATAGGAAAATATAGTACTACTGCTTTTTTTACCCATTCATTTACTTGCCAACCACCTACAATTGGTTCTGCTACACGCAAAGTTCCACTATCCAATAAGTTCACCACTTCACGAATTGTTTTTTGAGTAGCTTCCTCTTTTAATAACGCTCTGTTTTCCCAAGCTGCCTCTATAATTTTTCTTATTGCATTCATTCTTTTAAAATTCTATTGAAGACAAATATATAATTTTTAAAAAATAGTATCATTCTAAATCCCTAAATTTGCACAACTTTAAAAATAACGTTAATATTTTGGGTAGAATTTTAGCCATAGACTACGGAGAAAAAAGAACAGGAATAGCTATAACTGATGAATTGCAAATTATTGCTTCTGGGTTAACTACTATTGATACAAAAAAGATTTTTTCATTTTTAACTGATTATTTAAAAAATGAAAATGTTGAACTTTTTGTTGTAGGTGAACCGAAACAAATGAACAACACCGAAAGTGAAAGCGCCCAATTTATTAAACCGTTCATTATAAAATTAAGCCAAACTTTTCCTAAAATCCCAATAAAACGTGTTGATGAGCGTTTTACTTCAAAGATGGCATTTCAAAGTATGATTGATAGTGGATTGAAAAAAAAACATCGTCAAAACAAAGCACTTATTGATGAGATTAGTGCTACTATAATTTTGCAAACATATTTACAACAAAATGAAAAATAATATATTTAGAAAACTTATTGTTTTTGTTCGAAGAAAATTTCGATTGCTTTTTAGAGCATATTACAGCAAAAAAGATATTGAACTTTTAAAAAATAAAAATTTTGTAATAGTATGTGATAATTGTTGGGCTGGATCAGTATATCAGTGGTTAGATAGACCTTATAACTCTCCTTTTATTAGCATTGGGTTTTATGGAGATTGCTATATTAAATTACTCTCAAACTTTGATTATTATATGAGCCAACCTTTAAACTTTGTGAAAGAAAGTAAATATAATTATAGAGAAATTACCTATCCATTAGCTAAATTAGATGATGTTGAGCTTCATTTTACACATTACAAAACAGAAGAAGACGCTAAAACAAAATGGGAAAGAAGAACTGCAAGAATGCTAGAAGAAACCAATAAAGATAACTATATATTTAAAATGTGTGATGCTTGGTATGCTACAGAGCAAAACTTTAAAGATTTTAAAGAACTTCCTCTAAAAAATAAACTGTCATTTTCTGTTAAAGAGTACAAACAACTAAAACTAGAAAATCACTATCAAGTTCTTGAAAAAGATAAAAAAGATAAAAATAGAGTGCCAAACGGTGTTAAACTATTTAAAATCACCTTTATTTATCTAAATTTATTTAAATGGAAGAAAAATAATTTAGCTGCTTAATCCCTTTTTTTAATTATCAATAAGGAACCTTTGTTTATCTGAAATATTTAAGCGCGCTATGTTGCCCATAACGCTATTATCATTCAACCTATTAATAATAAACTCAGGATCTAATGCAAAAATACGTTGCAATCCTGAATAACTTATTTTTAGAAATTTACTATCCTTTGAGAAACTTAAAAAAATTTCAGGAATGTCTATGGTGTTTAGGTCAAATGCAATAAGCAAGTCATTTTTTAAAGTGATCCCCCAAGAAATAGATTTATCTTCTTCAAATGCGTCACTTATTTCTTTAATAAATTTAATTGCATCCGCCTTATTTTTAGTTTTCCTATGTTCAGGTCTTTCAATAAATTTATTGACAGTTTCATTGGAACGTAAAAACAGAATACTATCACAGTCTAATTCTTCAATTTTTTTTTTTAAAAAGCCTTTCTGTTTTAATTTCTGGAAAAGATTTAAATTTCATTTTTTTAGTTTTATGGATGGTTTAGTTACCCTTTACTTCTTTCAATTAAATTTCAACTATATTTTGAATGTGATTTTTAAGCCATATTGTTAATTAGATTTCTCAAATTAGATTAATTAGTACTTTTTAGGTATTGCTTTAGGCTGGCTTTATGGTTTTTAAATAACTATCAAGGATCTCTAAAACTTCAGAAAAATTGCTTCTTCCAAAACCTACTCTTATGTATTTACCTGGATATTCATACATTTCAGAAGGAATAGTCATAATGCCAGTTTTCTCAACCAATTGGTTACTGAATTCTAAAGCTGAATTTTCAATGTTTAACTTAACAAAAGAAGTTGATCCGGTTTGAGGGGGAATAAAAGAAGATATTATTGGGTGCTTCCCTACAAACTCACTGAATAGCAATACATTCTTTCTGATTTTTATTAAATTTTGTGGAAGAAATTTATCAATATTGTTGAGTGCTATTATTGATAAAATTTCACTTGGTGCACTATTACAAATACTAAGATAATCTTTAAACGCAACAACTTTACGAAGAAAATCGGTGTCTTGAGCTACCAGCCAACCTGTTCTTAAACCTGCCAATCCAAAAGTTTTTGAGGTTCCCCAAAGACTTATTCCTTTTTCATAAATATCAGAAATTGGAGGTAATTCTGGTATGTCATCAATAATTAATTTATGATACATTTCATCTGAAAATATATACAAATCATATTTCTTTGCAATACTTACTATTTCATCTAACTCACCTATAGTCAGATAGCTACCAGTTGGATTGTGAGGAAAATTTAAGATGATTAATTTTGTGTTTTTCCTAATTAACTTTTCTAAATCAGCTATATTGAATTTCCAATTTTCTGGGTTTGGTTTCCAATATGAAAGTTCACAATTAATTGACTTTACAACTTCAGATAAAGACTGATAGGAAGGTGAAATTGTTATCGCATGGTCTTCTGAATTTAATAACAAATTCATACTTATAAAATTAAGTTCTCCAGGAGATGCAACAACCACATTTTCAATTGTTTTAATTTTATAATATTGAAGAATAGCCTCTCTTAATAATGGATTTCCTTCACTTTCAGTATAACCGAGTTTTATACTTTCCCATAAATCCATTTCATCTTTAGAAGCATTCTCTAAAAGATATTTTAATTCATAACCATCACAATCAGAACTAGAGAAGAGATATTTTGCAGTAAATTCGTGTTTGGCAAAATATCGTTCGAGCTTGAAATCATTTATTTTCATTGCTATTATTTATTTTTTTGCATCGGGTTAATATAAAGAAAGTTGTATTTTGATTAAAGCAATTTTTCGTTTGATAAATTTAGTTATTTTAAGGTTTAGATTAATTCTAATTTATTGAATTAAGTATTTATTTACATGTTGCTGCCAGCTATATTGGTAACTGAGTTTATTTCAGAAATGAGCAAGGTCAAACCATGTTAAAAACAAAAGCTCCCTAATAAAAGGAGCTTTTGAGTACTATTTTATGTTTCTTAAGTATCTAGTGCAACGACAACCTTTGCTGGCAGCTTACTATATTAATGATCTTCGTTTCCAAAAGGTTTAATTATGATTCCAACACTAAAAATAAACCCGTCAGTTGGTGCGTAAATTTCTGGAAAAACTGGGTTTTCATGAGGTGGTAAAACCAATGGAGAAAATCGACTTTGTCTTCTATCTGTAAAGTTTTCAAAATTCACGAAAGCACTTCCGAATTTAAAATTTCTCATTAATAATAAACCCATGGTAACAAAATCTGTTGACTCTGCTCCGTTTGATAAAAACTGTTTTCCTGTATAATACGTTTCATAACCAACACGCCATTTTTCAGATTCGTACATCAACACACTTCCTGCGTTATGCTTTGCCGTTAAAGGTTTTTGTGGATTACCAGTCAAATAGTTCAGTTTGGTGTCTATAAACGCATAATTTAAGAACCATCTAAAATCTTTGTAACTAAACTTAATGTTGGTTTCTGCTCCCTTACTTATAATTTTATCAGTTGCATTTTCAAATGCAAAAAAACCATCATTTATGCTATTCAATAACAATCCGTTTTTTATTGCTGAAACGTAAAATAATTGGTTTATAGATAAACCTACTGCTTCAAATATGTGTGTTTTATAGTTTACATCAAAATTAAAACCATAGGAACGTTCAGCTTCTAATGAAGATTTATCTATTGCTAGCACATTTTCAAAGTAGACGTATTCAGCTTCTTCCGTAAAAATATCTGGTATTTTGTAACCAAATCCACCACCCATTCTACTTGATAAGCCATTATTATTTTTATATAATAAAGATATTTTTGGAAGTGGGAAAAAGCCAAAGTCCGTATTATAATCTGCTCTTAATCCTGTTTCTAAAATCCAATTTTCAGAAAGGTCATAGATGGTATTGATAAACATCCCATAAGTAAGATCTTTTTGGTCACGTTGCAATGTTGCATTATCATTTTCATCAAAATTTGATGAGTATAAATTTGTACCAAAAATCCAATCGTTTTTTAGAGTTTCTATTTGATAGGTAATTTCTGAAAAAGTATTCATCTGTTTTCCATCAAAACTAAAATCTGGAATGGTTAAGTTCCTATCGAAAAATGAGATACTATTTTTAATATTTAAAGAACTTATCGAATCTAATTGAGTATGATAAACTGCTTGACTGCTCAATCTTTTTGAAACATTTTCCTCTGCATATTGGTGATTCCCTATTTCTCCACTTTCAATTTTTGTGATATCACCACCAATTCTATCATCATAAGTTCCATTAAGTCCAACCCAAAACGTAGTTTTTTCTGATGGATAATAAAAGAATTTTGGGTTAAATGAAATTGATTTCGTTTTTGGCAAATTACTAAATCCATCATCTTCTGGGTCATAAGCTTTTTGAGAATGTCCAGAACCGTATAGAGAAATACCAAACTTTTCGTTTCTTTTGCTATAAAATACATTTGCAGTACTTCCTAACGCTTGTGTTTGAGTTAGCATGATGTCTAAAGATGGTTCATCATTAGGTGTTTTTGACACCATGTTTACTAAACCAGCGATAGCTCCACCTCCATAAAGCGTTGAAGAACTACCTTTAATAATTTCAAATTGTTGCAAATCTAAAGGCGGAATTTGTAAAATGCTTAAACCACTCGAAAAACCACCATATAATGGAAACCCATCTCTTAAAAGTTGAGTATAACGTCCATCAAGCCCTTGAATTCTAATATTTGTACTTCCACTACTTAAAGAAGTTTGTTGCATTTGTATTCCTGTGCTTTCACGAAGTACCATTGAAATATTTGTTGGGTTCATAATGGCTTTTTCACCCAATTCTTCTAGGCCTATAAATTCAATTCTGGTTGGGATTTTTTTTACGGTTCTAGTACTTCTTGAAGATTGCAGCACAATTTCATCCAATTCGTTACCTTCACTTGTTAATTTAAAAATAAATTCTGTATTACTTGGTATTTGAATACTTGTTTTAAAGGTTTCAAAACCTAAATATGAAATTATAACAAGATGTTGCCCATTTGGAATTTCTATAAAACTTGCAATCCCATCAAAATCGGTTACTGCACCTTTTTCTAATTTATCAAAATAGACTGTTGCTCCCAATAAGGGTTCATTTTCGGTTTCTGAAATTACAGTTATTTGTATATTCGTTGTTTGTGCTTTTAAAGAAAAGCACACTATAATTGAGAGCATTACGCTCAATATGTGTTTATGCATTGTTAATGTAAATATGATTAATTAAAAAATAATTGACTATTAAGTCGTTTTCTTTTAACTAATCAACTGTGGCGGTTGCCAAATGTTAGAATGAAAATCTAAACGGTAATTTGATTGATATGTAGAAAATAGTTTAGTAGAAATTTTTAAGCTATGATTAAGTTTAAAAGTAGTTACAGGTTCATAAGTTATTGACATACCACAACAATCACAAATACACATAACAGGACACGAATCATCAGAGTCTTGCTCATGATTGTGGTTTATATCAATACCGTCTGCGTGCTTGTCTTCAGCATTATTCCCATCAGAACAAGGCTTTACAGACAAAACAAGTATTATTAACGATAATATAATTGTAATTCCTTTCATAATTAGCAACAAATTTAATAAAATACAATTTATGCACAATTAAATTGTTGAGTTTTTTGGGGTTGTAGTAAGTAAAACAACTCATTTATTTTTTTACATTTAAATCAGGTATTTTTACTATTTCAAAAGTCGCTGAAGCTAAAACTACTTTACCATTTGTTTTTTCAATTTCTTTTCCTATTAACTCGTTTAAAGTGTGTTTTGTTATTCTTCTTTTTTTATAATCAACAATATATCTAATATTAAATTCAATCCAATTATCAGTCAATTTTATAGCAAGAGATGGTGCTACTTGAGCATTTTCAATATAATATTTATCAACAACTTCTTCCCATTTAGAAATTGAATTAGATACAAATTCGGACAATGTTTCTGAAGCAATTTTTATAATTATTTCTTTAGCCAAATCTATATCTGAACCATATCTAATTGGTAAACTAAATTCGTCCCAAATAAAAGGAAAGTCTTGTGAGTAATTATAAACAGGGCCTTTAAATACAAAAGCATTACTTAATTTAACAATTCTACCACTGTAATTATCACTTGACACCCATTGCCCAATTTCCATCATAGTTGTATATAAACTATCAATATCTATTACATCTCCTTTTATTCCGTTAATCTCAATCCGATCTCCTGGTTTGTAAACTTTTACAAAAAATATAAAAACTGATCCTGCCAGACTTAAAATTAACTCTTGTAACGTTATAGTAATACCTGCAGTTAAAAGACCTATTGCAAGGGTAAAGTCTTTAATATTTCCTGTGAAATACGACACTGTCATTAATATGATTAAAATATAACCAATAATTTCAATTCCCTTTTGAGATTTATATCTTGCAGAAGCATGAGTGACCTTTTTCTTTAAAAGTCTTTTAATAAATTGTAATACTATTAATAGACCCGATAACCACATTAAATATTTAGCAATATTTAAAAAAGTAGGATGTTCAATCATCCAATCTCTAAATTGATTTAAAGTATCCATCTTGAATTCAAATTCTGTTAATCGTGAAATTTCCACCTTAAATTTACTCAAAAAATCTGATATGAAACTCAAGAGATTCATTAAGTTTATTTTCTTAAAACATTATAATTCACCAATACTAATGATACGCTAAAATCCCAATACCAATCGAGAAAACCAAAAGGTAAATTGAAAAAACAGAATATTTTAGTACTCTTTTTACAAAATATTTTGGTGGAAGAATATTTTGACTTTTTATCTATTCATAACAATTATCCGACATTAACATTAAACATATAACCAACTAAAGCAGTTAATCCCATTGCAATAGTTCCCCAAAATGTAATTCTAATAATTGCTTTCCCCATACTAGAACCACCTGTTTTAGCAGCCAAGGAACCCAAAATTATAAGGAAGAAAAGTGCAAACCCATAGAGTGTATACTCCATACTTTTTAATGGTAAAAAGAGAGCTACTAAAAGTGGTAGCACTCCACCAACTGTGAAAGCCGCTCCCGACGCGAAAGCTGCTTGAATAGGTTGAGCTTGACTTATTTCATTGATCCCTAATTCATCTCTAATATGTGCTCCTAAAACATCGTGTTCAGTTAATTCTTTTGCAACTGTTAGTGCAGTTTCTTTTTTTAGACCTCTTTTTTCATAAATCTCGGCCAACCGTTGTAGTTCCAATTCTGGCATTTCTATTAACTCTTGCTTTTCCCTTTCAATATCAGCTTTCTCTATATCTGTTTGAGAACTTACAGAGACATATTCTCCTGCAGCCATAGATAACGCACCAGCAACCAATCCCGCTAAAGTTGTAAAAACAATTAATTCTCTATTATCACTCGCCGCTGCAACACCAATTGCAAGACTGGCTGTTGAAAGAATTCCGTCATTTGCACCTAGAACAGCTGCTCTCAACCAATTACTTCTATGGATATAATGATTGTCTAAATAATTATCTGTTTGGTCTTCCATTTTTGTTTTTATAAATTTCTTAATTTCAGTAAATTATGTTCATTTTTAAGTTATTGCTACCTACAAGTTTTTATAAGATATGTACTACTGAATAATCTGATATTATTAGATTAAAGCAAATCTATTGTTAAATGTTTGTCATTTTATATTTAGTTTAATTGTAAGCATAGATTATTATGAAGTGTTCTAAACCTTTTTATTGTTTTTTCATTATAGTTTATATAAAGGCAACGTAAACTTGAAGTCACTTCCTTCTCCATCTTCACTTTCAACCCAAATTATACCACCTTGTTTTTCCACAAACTCTTTGCAAAGAACCAATCCTAAGCCTGAACCTTTTTCATTTGCTGTGCCTAAGGAAGATTCATTTGAAGATATCCTAAATAATGTTTTAAGTTTTTCTTTATCTATCCCAATTCCATTATCGGAAATAGAAATTTCAACTTGGTTTTCATCTGAAATTACTACAATATTTATATTTCCCCCTGATTTTGTAAATTTAATGGCATTGGAAATAAGATTTTGTAAAATTATCCTAAGCATATTTTCATCGGCATAAACTTCAATTTCATCTAATTGAACTTTATGTAATGAAATGTTCTTAATTTTTGCTTGTGAATTAATTATTTCTATTATTTCCTGAATACTTGAAGACAAAACAATTTTTTGGGGATTAAAACTAATTTGACCTGTTTGAGATTTTGCCCAATTTAACAAATTATCAAGTAAAACAAGTGTATTTTTTGCTGATGAATTTATAAAGGCTGCATACTTTTCAGATTGTGAAATAGCCCTTTCTTTTAAATTTTCTTTTAATAGTTCAGAAAAGCCTAGAATGCCACTAAACGGGCTTCTTAAATCGTGCGCTATAATTGAAAAAAGTTTGTCTTTAGTAGCATTCAGTTTTTTTAAACTGGCCTCACTTTCTTTTAACTTTTGTTCAGCCATGTGTCGCTCAGTAATATCTTGAATGATGGGTAAAAAATAAAGTGGTCTAGTATCCTCACCTTGAACAATACTGATAGTAAGCTCACCCCACACAACAACGCCATCTTTTCGCAAGTAGCGTTTCTGCACCATCGTAGATTCAATATCTCCTTTTACTATCATTTTCAATTCTTTCATACCTATCTCTTTGTCTTCTGGATATGTAAAGTCAGCAATTGTTTTACCTATTAACTCTTCCTCTGAATAACCTAAAAAACGACAGAATGCCTCATTACACTTAATAAAACATTTATCTAAACCAACAATGGCTGTTCCAATATGTGATTGAATAAATAACCCACGAAATTTAGCCTCACTGATTCTTAGCACCTCCTCCGACTTCTTACGTTCGGTAATATTATCAAAAATCACAAGAAATTCTCCTTTTTGCAAACTGTAAACTGAAATGGAAAACCATATTTCTAAAGGCGGTACAAAAGTTTCAACTCTTTCGGATATTCCGGTTTTAGAAACTCTGTTATATAAATTAAATAGTTCCTGATTTTCATTTTTATGGTTAACTATAACTTCAGAAATACGTTTTCCTACTACGTTCTTCAGACCTGTTAAAATTTCAAAAGCATGATTTACTTCAAGATATATAAAATCAACGGGGTCATTATTTTCATAAAGCATTTGACAATGTGCAAATCCTTCTGTCATATTTTTAAATAGCGAATGGTATATTTGCTCGTTTTGAGTAGCAGAATTCAGATGACTAATTTCATGCGGTTTTTTGAACTTAGCAAGCTGATTTTCTAAATCTTGATAGGTTGGTTTTGATTCCATTTTGCATTTCAATTTATTTAAATTGCTTTTAAATTGGTAAATGCGAACAATACTAATTGTTTATTACTCTAATTTTAAGAATAAACGTATTTAATTTAATAGGTCCTTATTTTTTTTAACAACTTTTCACCAACTACGCAATTTTTATTTGGTATCATTAAATTTATGAAAAATTAACCAATAACCTGTGTCTTTTAGTAATTAAATAATGAATATTGGAGATTGTTATGGATTAATTATGTTGCTTTCCTTAGCCATTGGAGATGCGCTTGTACAAGGACGCATTGTTAGAATTGATCCTTTGGGTTCTTTTTAGGTAACGTTAAAGAGTACAGGAACCGATTCTTTGGAACCCTTAGGTAAAACTAATATTAAAGTGTAAATATTGAATATAAAGCATCTAAACAATTGAAAATAAGGTTAAAGCACTCAATTATAAACGCATACGATAACCACCTAACTATATAAAATTACTAGTTCTTTTAAAATTGAATTCACAACATTTTATTATTCATTTAATCTTTTGTATTTTTGCAATCCAAAAAAAAGAATATGGTATTACCAATTTATGCATATGGAGATCCTGTCTTAAGAAAAGTAGGAGTTGAAATTGATAAAGATTATGAAAATCTTACGCAGCTTATTGAGAACATGCAGGAAACTATGGTAAATGCAAATGGTATTGGTTTGGCTGCTCCTCAAATTGGAAAAGCAATTCGATTATTTATTGTTGATACTTCACCTTTTGAAAAAGACGAAGATTTAGATGATAAGGAACGTGATTTTTTAGCAAATTTCAAAAAAGTATTTATAAATGCTAAAATTATAAAGGAAGAAGGTGATGAATGGGCTTTTAATGAAGGTTGTTTAAGTATTCCTGAAGTTACAGAAGATGTATTTAGACAAGAAAAAATCACTATTGAATATGTTGATGAAAATTTTGAAAAACACACGGATGTTTTAGATGGTTTAGCTGCAAGAGTTGTTCAACATGAGTATGACCATATTGAAGGAATTTTATTTACTGATAAAATTTCATCTTTAAAAAAAAGATTAATTAAAAAAAAATTAGATAATATATCAAAAGGAAAAGTGAATCCTAGTTACAGAATGAAATTTCCCTTTTTAAAAAAATAATAAATATATGGAGTTAAAAGATATAGTAGCAATTAATGGAAAACCAGGATTGCACGAAATTAAAGCACAATCTAAAGGAGGTATTATTGTAGAATCATTGATAGATGGTAAAAAGTTCCCTGTAACGGTAACTCACAATATTAGCGCATTAAATGAAATTGCTATTTATACGTATGAAGAAGAAATACCATTGCGTGTAGTTCTTAAATCTATTGGTGAAAAAGAAAATGGAAAAGAAGCTATTAGCCCTAAAGAAAGCGGAAAAGTTTTAACTTCATATTTCAGAGAAATTTTACCAAACTTTGATGAAGAACGTGTGTATACTTCAAACATAAAAAAAGTGTTACAGTGGTATAACTTATTAGCTTCAAAAAATTTCGATTTTACCGCAATAAAGGAAGAAGAGCAAGAAACAGAAGAAGCATAGTATGAATACTCGCGAACAACAACTCCAAGCTTTTGGCCGTCTTTTAGACATTATGGACGAGTTGCGCTTAAAATGTCCTTGGGATAAAAAGCAAACTTTTGAATCGCTTCGCCATTTAACTATTGAAGAAACCTATGAATTAGGTGATGCAATTCTGAATAACGACTTACAAGAAATTAAAAAAGAATTAGGGGACGTATTACTTCATATTGTTTTTTATGCCAAAATTGGTTCTGAAACAAATGATTTTGATATTGCTGATGTTGCCAATGCTATTGCTGAAAAACTAATTCATCGTCACCCTCACATTTACAGTGATGTTGTAGTAAAAGACGAAGAAGAAGTTAAACAAAATTGGGAAAAACTAAAATTAAAAGAAGGTAAAAGTTCGGTTTTAGAAGGTGTTCCTCTTTCACTGCCTTCTATGGTAAAAGCAAACAGAATACAAGAAAAAGTTGCTGGTGTAGGTTTTGATTGGGAAAAGCCTGAACAAGTGTGGGAAAAAGTTCAAGAAGAATTAAATGAACTTAATGTTGAAATTGAAAAAGGCAATACAGATAAAATTGAAGCTGAATTTGGAGATGTTTTATTTTCAATGGTAAATTATGCTCGTTTTATTAATGTAAATCCTGAAAATGCTTTAGAACGCACCAATAAAAAATTTATCAATCGTTTTCAATATTTAGAAACAGCAGCAAAAAAAATAGGGAAATCATTGCACGATATGTCACTTGTTGAAATGGATGTATTTTGGAACGAGTCTAAAAAGTTTTATAAATAATTTATACCTTGGCATAGTACTCATTTTTTACAACTATGCAAATAAAAGCTACAAACCCTGAAGAATACATTGCTCAAATTCCTGAGCAAAGAATCCCTTATTTTAAAAAATTACGTAAAACTATTTTACATAATTTACCAAAAGGATTTGAAGAACAAATGAGCTATGGAATGATTGGTTATGTAGTCCCAAAAAGCAGCTATCCTGATGGGTATCATTGTGACACCAATTTACCTTTACCGTTCGCAAACATTGCTTCTCAAAAGAATTTTATTGCTTTATATCATTCCGGTATTTATGCAAATCCAAAATTACTAAATTGGTTTGTTGCTGAATACCCAAAACATTGCAAACGTAAATTAGACATGGGTAAAAGTTGTATTCGTTTTAAAAAAGCCGAAGAAATTCCATTTGATTTAATTGCAGAATTAATGCAAAAAATAACTATGAAAGAATGGATTGATTTGTACGAAAAAAATATAAAATCTTAATTTATATGAAAAAAATTGTAATTATTACAGGAGGAAATAAAGGTTTAGGCCTTGGATTAGCTAATGAATATCATAAAAATGGATATCGGGTTATTTCAATTTCACGCACTAAGAATGACAAATTATATTTTGAAGAACAATATCAATGTGATTTAAGTAAAACAGATACCATTGAAAATACAATGATAGAAATATTCTCTCATTTCGATAAAAATAATACAACCCATATTACACTTATAAATAATGCTGGTGATTTAGGCACAGTTAATACTATTGAGAATTTAGCCCCCATAAACATAAATTACACGATTAATGTAAACTTAACCGCTCCTTTAATATTAAGCTCAACATTTATTAAGCTAACTAAAAATTGGAATTGTAAAAAACAAATTTTTAATATCTCATCAGGTGCAGCCATAAATCCTTATGAAAGTTGGTCGCTATACTGTTCTTCAAAAGCAGGCATAGATATGATGACCAAGGTAATTTCAAAAGAACAGAAAGACCTTAAAAATGGTATTAGCATAGTTTCAATATACCCTGGAATTGTTGATACTGATATGCAAACTAAAGTTAGAAATACACCTAAAGAAAATTTTAAATCTGTTCAGCGTTTTATTGATTTTCACAAACATGGAGAATTACTTTCTCCTAAAGATGTAGCCAACAAAATTTACCATTTGGATGTTACAGGAGAATTAAAAAATGGACAAATTTTAGATATAAGAAATGTTTAAAATTAATTTTTAAATTCAATACAAAATAAATTATCCTTTATTCTCTATTAATTTTTTAACACTCTCAGGTAAAGGAATATTTTTATCCAAAACTGCATCAGCAATTGGTGCACTATAGGAAGTGTTTATAGGTAATACACCAGCCCAAATAGGTAAATCGTAATCTGGTTTATCATCAATTGGAGGACCTGTTCTTATTTTGGCTGAAGCTTCAGTAATTGCTATTTTTAAAATTTTAGTTGCTTTCATTTCTTTATCATTTGGCAAGCGAACTTCCTCCCAACGATCAGGTATAATTTGATTTGAAATTATCTCGAGTGCCTTGTAACGATCATCATCACTAGTAACTAGTACTGCTTCACCAAATATGGTAACCGATTGATAATTTAAAGAATGGTGAAAAGCTGAACGTGCTAAAACAATCCCATCTGTTTGAGTCACATTTATTGAAATAGGTAATCCTTTTTCTAAATTAAGTATCATTCTGCTCACAGATGCACCGTGAATATAAATCTCATTTTCACTTCTCCCATAAATTGTCGGAATAATTACAGGATAGCCTTCATAAATAAATGCTATTTGACAAATAAAATGAGCATCTAAAATCTTATAAATAGTCTCACTATCATAAAAACCTCTTTTAGGTGCTCTTTTAACCGTGGTTTTTATTGTTTGCTTCATATTAATTAAACCAAATAGTAAAATATTTTATTTTTGCAATATCAGGAATTTGATCAATAGTAACTTCTTCCCTACTAAAAATGCTTATTCCTAATTCTTTTTTATCAATTGAAATAGTAGCGTTCAATTCATCAATAAAAAGTGTAGCGGACGTAAGCGTGGTTTCAATATTATTTACTAAATAATGTTCATTAATATCTTTAAATGTTGATTGAAGAGAAATACCTTTTTCTGTTTTATAATTTCTATCAAAAATTTGAATACTCTTTATTTTGGATAAAGAATCATTCTGATTTGTAGGAGCAATTTCTAATAATTTATCACCTTCCAATGAAAAAATCTCATACTCATCATCATCCAAAGAAAATAATTTATCTTCATTATTTAGTTCGTTTAACTGTAATTTTGAAACTATTGAATCTTTCTTAAAAATTGAACTCAGTTCTAAAACTGTTGTCTCTTTAGTTAAATATCCTACTTTCCCTTTTTCAATTAAATATTTATTTTCTTTAGAACATTGAACAAACAAAAATGAAACTAAAACTATAAAAATGATTCTTTTTAAAATTGACATAAACAACTTATTTTTTATATAACATAACTATAAACGCAACAAATATACTATTATTGACTGCGAACTAAAAAAATTATATCACACGTTTTAAAATTCCTAATATACCTCTAATAAAGGTTGCGCTTGTTACCACTTTTAAAATAGGATTCATACGTGTACTTTTTCTAGTTCTCGTCCTTGAACTTGTGG
The DNA here is from genome assembly GCF_937891065.1 of uncultured Lutibacter sp. GTDB lineage: Bacteria > Bacteroidota > Bacteroidia > Flavobacteriales > Flavobacteriaceae > Lutibacter. The sequence goes on from NZ_CALAEQ010000057.1 coordinate 23,919, forward strand.
ATTTTGACCGTTTTAATTCTTCCTTTTTCTTCTCCTCTACAGCTTCCTTTTCATTTATAGTTTCTATTTTTTCAGATAGAATTTCATAAGCACTTTCCCTATCAATAGTTTCATTATACTTATAATAAATACGAGAGTTTTCAATAAGCTGCTTCAACTCTTTATCCGTTAATATATCCATTCTACTCATTGGAGCACGCATCATAGTACAAGCCAAAGGAGTTGGTATTCCTTTTTCATTTAAAACAGATATAAAAGCTTCTCCAATTCCAAGTTGAGTTAATACTTCATCAACATCATAATATTCTGAACTTGGGTAATTTTCAGCTGCTAATTTAATAGCTTTTCTATCTTTTGCAGTAAATGCACGCAAGGCATGTTGCACTTTTAAACCAAGTTGACCTAATATATCTTCAGGAACATCATTTGGGTTTTGTGTTACAAAAAATAGCCCAATACCTTTTGATCGAATTAATTTTACAATACTTTCTATTTGAGAAAGTAAAGCTTTTGAAGCTTCTTTAAAAATTAAATGGGCTTCATCAATAAAAATGACAAGTTCTGGTTTTCCACTATCTCCCTGCTCTGGAAAAGTTGAATATATTTCTGCCAATAATTGCAACATAAATGTTGAAAATAATTTTGGCTTATCTTGAATATCTGTTAAACGTAAAATTGAAATTATTCCTTTACCATTTTCATCAACTCGTACTAAATCTTGAACATCAAAAGAACGTTCACCAAAAAATAAATCACCACCTTGTTGGTCAATTTCTAGTATTTTTCTTAAAATTGCCCCAGTACTTGCTTTTGAAATTAAACCATATTCACTTTGTATTTCCTCTTTTCCTTCATCAGTTGCGTATTGAAGTACTTTTTTAAAATCATTTAAATCTAATAATGGTAATTTATGATCATCACAATATTGAAAAACAATAGAAACTATTCCGCTTTGAGCATCCGATAAATCTAGTATTCTTGAAAGCAATACAGGTCCAAATTCAGAAACAGTTGCTCGTAAACGTGTACCTTTTTGCTCAGAAATAGTCAATATTTCAACTGGAAATTTTTTAGCATCAAAAGGCAAACCAATAGCAGCGTGTCGTTCATCAATTTTTGCATGTCCTGGACTTGGCTGTGCTAAACCACTTAAATCACCTTTTATATCCATTAGCAATACAGGAATACCTTTCTCAGACAAATTCTCGGCCATTACCTGCAACGATTTTGTCTTTCCTGTACCTGTTGCTCCCGCAATTAATCCGTGCCTATTCAACGTTTTTAAAGGAACTTTTACAAAGGCTTCTTTTATGGTTGTACCATTTAACATTGCGGAACCAAATGTTATAAAATCGCCTTTAGTTTTATAACCTTCCGTTATATGATTAAAAAAAACTTCTTCTTTATTCATTCTAAATATTTTTGTTAAAAATAAGATATATAAATCAAATTAAAAATTTCAATAGAAATTAAGTTGATTTTATTTATTATTAGTCTGAATGCCTATATTTGCAAAATGATTGATGAAACGACACAACAACTTATAAATAAAGGAGAAATGCTTCCTTTAATGGAAGAATTTTATACCATTCAAGGAGAAGGATTTCACTCTGGAAAAGCTGCTTATTTTATTAGAATTGGTGGTTGTGATGTTGGTTGTCATTGGTGCGATGTAAAAGAAAGTTGGAATGCCGACTTACATCCTCCAACTAAAACAAATAATATAGTTAGTAATGTTATAAAGTATGCTAAAACTGTTGTTGTAACGGGTGGTGAACCTTCTATGTGGAATTTAGATTACATTACAAATTCACTACTAAAAAACAATATTAAAACACACATTGAAACTTCTGGAGCATACAAATTAACAGGGAAATGGGATTGGATTTGCCTTTCACCAAAAAAAACGAAATTACCATTAGATGCTATTTATCCAAAAGCCAATGAACTCAAAATAATTGTCGTTAACAAAAACGATTTTAAATTTGCAGAAGAACAAGCTTTAAAGGTTGCTGAAAATTGCGAATTATTTTTACAACCTGAATGGAGTAAACGCGAAGAAATGATTCCTTTAATTGTTAATTACGTCATGGAAAATCCACAATGGAAAATATCTTTACAAACACATAAGTACTTAAATATTCCTTAGTAAAAGTAATTTAATAAATATGAACATTATAGAAGTTAGAGAAGCTAATATCTCAGATGCTCAGTTTATTGCTATTTTAGGACGTGTTACATTTTCAGAAAATTTTAGTCACTTTTTTAAAGATTCTAATGATTTATTAGAATATTACAACCGTACTTTTTCAGTTGAAAAAATAAGAAAAAGTATTGATAATAGTAACAACGTTTTTTGTATTGCTTTTGTAAATGAATTACCTGTTGGGTATGCTAAATTAAAATTAAACTCACCTTCTGAGTTTCTTAAATCTAAAAATACATCACAATTACAAAAGATATATGTACTTAAAGATTTTCTATCTCTGAAAATTGGACTTGAGTTACAAACTAAATTAATTGAAAAAGCAACAAGACATGGAAGTCAGCTTATTTGGCTGTCTGTACTTAAAAGTAATCATAGAGCTATACAATTTTATAAAAAAATGGTTTTATAAATATTGGCAATCATGATTTTCAAATAGGTAAAGAAAGATTTGACTTTAATGTGATATCAAAAATTTTGAAATAAAAATTAAGAATTAACCCAAATATTCAATTATCACAAGAGTATTTAACTTACTTCATTAATTTTATCTAAAGTAATTTTATAAATATTGTTAAATTGTTCCTTTAAAGTCATATTTGAATTATCAATTTCAACAGCATCATCAGCAATAATCAAGGGTGAATCTTCTCTAGTAGAATCTATATGATCTCTATACTGAACATTCTTAAATATTTCATCAAACGTTACTTTATCACCTCGTTTAATTAATTCATCATATCTTCGTTGAGCACGTTTTTCTGCTGAAGCATTGATAAACAATTTTAATTCTGCATTTGGAAATACAACAGTCCCAATATCTCTTCCATCCATTACTACACCTTTATGAACTCCCATCTGCTGCTGTTGCTCAACTAATTTTCTCCGAACCTCCGAAATTTCAGCCACTTTACTTACAAATTTTGAAACTTCTAAGGTTCTAATTTCATTTTCAACATTAATACCATTTAAATACATTTCAGCAAAACCAAGTGCTAAATTAAACTTAAAGATCAAGTTAATTTTAGGTAAATCTGAAATTAATTTATCAAAATTAAAGGCATTTTTTGAAATAAAACCTTGTTGCATTGCATATAACGTAACCGCTCTATACATAGCACCAGAATCAACATATACATATTGTAATTTATTTGCTAATTGCTTGGCAATAGTACTTTTCCCTGTTGAAGAAAATCCGTCTATAGCTATTGTAATTTTTTTCAAATCTCTTAATTTAAATTTATTTGTAAACTAAATGTGCTCGCATTTGAAGCTGGATGATATTTGGAAAATGCATAATTAAATTTTAACTTATTCATTTTTAATCCGAAACCTGCAGTAAAACCAGCAAATGTCCTTTTATCAATTAATTGTAATTCTTTTGCACGTCTAAAATTATATCCTAATCTAATATTGAAAGCCCCTTTTGGAAATAATTCTGCACCAATAGATAAATGCCTCATAATATTATTTAAAAACGAAATTTCCTCAGTAGTTTCATTTCCATTAATATCAGTGATTGAGTTAGAAGGATTACTTTCTGAAATATCCCATTTTTGTAAATTATCAAAAGTAAAGTGAAATATTATTGGTACATTTTCTAATTTATAAGAAGCTCCTAAATCTATTTCTAAAGGCAACTCTTCTCTTGTCTCATCAAATACAGTAACTTGATATCCAATATTACGAACTACTAAAGTAAAAATATATGGATTATATTCGTTATAATATAAAAGAGACAAATCTGCACCAATACCTAACGAGGAATAATTTTCAATAACTGAATTAATTAATTTAACATTCGCCCCAATAAAAAAATCTGAATGAATAATATTATACGCATAACCAACAGAAAAAGAAAAGTCATATGCTTTAAAAGTTCCAGATTCTATTCCCTCTTCATCAGCTCCAATAAATTTTCCATAGTTTAAATAAGTGATACCGGCGTGAATGGTTCCAAAATTTCGATTAATCATATGAGCAAATGATGCCGAAGTTAAATTAACATCTGCTAAATAATTTAAATAATTTACAGATAATTGATTATCAAAATCTTCATTTATTGTTGAGGGATTCCATAAAGGCTGATTCACATCATCTAATAAAGTTAATGTTTTCCCACCTAAAGCTGCTTGCTTTGCTGAACCCGTTAAATTTAGAAAATTATAAATACTTTCACCTCCAACTTGTGAAAATGAGTTCAGAGAAATTAAAAATAGAAGTTGAACAATTTTTTTCATATTACAAATTACAAAATAAACCAAAATAACTTCTAAAACCCAAATAAGGGTTAATTATTTTGTTAAAA
>NZ_CALAEQ010000058.1 GCF_937891065.1 uncultured Lutibacter sp.
TCTATTTTAAATTAAGATTTATAAATTATAAATTACTCAATATATAAAGAACTATTGAAATTAAACAGATAACATAGAGAGCAACTGCTCCTATATCCTGAATCGTTATTTTTTTATTTTTCACCATAATACTTATTTTTTTTATGATCTGTTTACAGAAAAGTCCAGTACTACTTTTCTCATTTTTTGCACCCACCTTAAAGCTCCTCCAACCGGACAGAAAAAACGACAAAAGAAATTAGAAAAGAATAGCGATCCAATAAGTGCAGCAGGTAAAATATACCATTGTATTCCTACTCCTTCAAGTGAAAATAACATGGCAAATAGTTCGTATGATGATATTGTAGGATTTGCTGATATAAATATTAAAATTAATTAGAACCATAGTAAAAAAGAAGGTGTTTTTACTGCAATCTTAGAAACTTGTTTTGGTAGTTTCAATTTAATTCCAGAAATCATACTCAAAAGTTTTTGAGTGGCATGGAAAGGGCAAATACTACTGCAATAGACATTCTTTCCCCAAACAATTAGTATTAAAAATGTACCTCCCATAAGAAACCACCAAATAAAATGTGAATGAATATCTGGAAAATAACCTAAAAATAACCGACCAAAATGTGTTAATGATAAGGATGCATTATACATAAAACCAATAAAGACAAAACCAAGTATTAAACTGGCAAATTTAATTTGTTTTTTTCTTATAAAACGATTTTCTTTTTTAAAGAAAATTGACATAATTCCTAAAATAAATATTATGATTATGACAATTTCTTTTGACGCAAACACCCATTTTTTCTCAATTTCTGGTACTTGCATTGACAACTTCTTTTTTGCTATTTGATAGGATGCATCCCTTGTGGCATTTGCGATTGCTAAAGAAGTTATAGTTGCTCCTGAAACCGCAGCGACATCTCCTGGTAGTTCAAATTTATCATTAATGGGTTTATCAGTATATTGGTCATAATATTTATGGTTTTTCAATTTTGCTAGGAAAGAAGCAGTTTCATAACTCCTAACCAGTTCTGTTCCAACAATTGTACCAGATGAATCAGCTATAACAGCAACCTGAAGAGGTCCTCCATATCCTTGAGCCTCACCTGTTGAAAGATATCCAAAAAGCGTTTTTTCTTTATGTACATCGTAGATGTCTGTGTCATTATCCTTAAGCTTCAATTTATTTTCAATCAGAGTGTTAAGTTTGTTTAATTCCTGATTATTGTTGATATTTAGATAGCCAATAACAAAGGCAATTGCTAGCGTGCCATATGTAAACCAATTGATAATTTTTTTCATCATTCTATATTTATTTTTCAACAATCACTTAGCCATTTAAATAGTTAAGCAAATGAAACATTCAAACCAATCATCACCTTTGCATAATTTCTTTGTTTGGGATGTTCCATTCACTTGTATTGTTGTTTGCTATCCTAACCCAATAACTATTTAGTTTGTTTTGGGAACTTTCGTTTTTGGTTTTTTAAGAGCTAACCTTCTTCCTAAAACCAACAAAATAATTGAAGGCATTCCGAAAACTACCATTCCCATACTTGAAGCTCTAGGTTCACCTTCTAAAATTGAGCTAAATGACCATGCTATAGCGAAGATTAGTAAAAAGAATCCTAGGCATATGCTTACCCAGGCAGCGGCATTAAATTTTATTTTTTTATTGTAATGAATAATAGTATATATGCCTAGAGTTGAAAGCACTCCCAGCATAAAAAACAATATTTCTATTCCTGTAAAAATCATAATATTTAGTATTTAAATTTAACAATGTTGGTTTAAATTAGTGTCCGTCATAGCTCTTACCTTTAGGGCTATAGAATTTTTTTACTGCAGATTTATCTTCCACATTTCCGTAACCAAATAGTTCATCCATTTCTCTCATAAAATCATGAACAGGACCAGGCATTGCTGCAGTTACACTATCAACTAATCTGTGATGCCAGAAGTCTGGTTTATTATAAGGACAAGAAGCCATGCACATACCACAGTCATCTCCCAGTTCTCCCCAAAGTTTGAAACACTTTTTTGCATCTACATGATATTTTTTAACACCTTTAACATTGTACCTTGCATTATCTTTATTTTCATGTGTTGGTTCAAATGATGGTTCTTTGTCCTAAGAAATCGCTTTTGTTGGACATGAATCTGCACAACGCATACAATTTTTACAGAAGTCCATTACACCAAATGATTTTGGTTTATCATATTCAACAAAATCAAAATCTGTATACACTTTAGCCAGTCTAACTCTTGGTCCATATTTGTAGGAAACCATTTGTCCTAAACGTGAATTTTCACCTAATCCTGCAGCAATACCGTAAGGAACGCTTAATCCCATATCGTTTCCTGCGGAAACAGCATTATATCCCAAATTTTTCAGGTAAACCGCTAATTGGTAAGGTACTTTTGCCATAGTAGAATATCCTTCACCAGCGGCTGCACTCCCAACGTAAGATGGCGATGCTGAAATACCTTCGTAATCCATTTCAAAGGCCAATACAATAACCGTTTTTGGTACAAAAGGGAAAGAACTCCAATCTGTTACAAACTTGTCAGGTCCCCAATTCTTTAATTCTTCCAATTGCTCAGGTGTTGGTGGACCAGCAAAAGCTTTTCTGGCAATAGGTGGTATGGGGTTAAGAAATTTACTATAATCCCAACGTTTATCTCTTCTTGTAATCCCAACTAAATCTGCTCCAAAAAGTCTGGCAGCTCTTTTAATATGATTTGCAGCTTCCTGTTGATTATTGAATTTATGCTTTTCTTTCACTACATAATCATTGTCAAATAGAGCATGAGGATTTTTTTCTGTCTTTTGTTCCCAACTGTTTACTCCATAGTCAGGAATTCCTGCTGGACTTGGACCTGCAGCAAAATTGTTCATTGCCCAAGCACCTGCAAATAAGGCCTTATCGGCCTGACCATATCCTGTTTTAGAGTTGTCGTATGCAAAATTCATTTTTTGAATAAATGCTTGCCCATCGGCTACGATATCATCATCAACATCTTCACCAATAGCTTTTACAGCATCTACAAAAAAAGATCTGGCCTGAACATGATCCCAATTGCGAGGAGGAACATAATCTCCTCTTACTTCAGCTGGAAAGTCATCATGTATTTTAATGAGATCCTTTGTGATATATTTGTCCAATCCCTGAGCTGCAACCTTTTTAGGCAGGGTAGTTAAAGCAGCGGCACCTGCAGCGACTGATAAACTACCGAGTTTAAAAAAGTCCCTTCTGTTTACTTTTGAAGATTTATCTTTATTATTCATTATACAGAAATTTTAGTTTTCTGATGTAAAGATGAAAACAAAGTTGTTATTTATCGACAAGCCAAGAATTTCGGTCGTTTGTTAATATTTTCGTACTACCAAAATATCTTTTTAACAATTAGAAGCCAAGGAAATTATGAATATGGTGAGGTTAGGAAGATCTTTAAATATCTTTTAAGAATTGTGATGGCGTTTTTCCTGTAAACTTTTTAAATGCGGCATTGAATGTAGCTTTTGATTTGAAACCAGCCTCGAAGGCAAGAGCTAGAATGGTATATTTTCTAAATTCACCTTTTAAAGCAAATTTTTTGAACTCTTCGACTCGATAATTATTTACATAATCGTTAAAACTTTGTCCTATTAATCCATTTAAGGTTTCGGATAATGTATGAATAGGGATGTTACTTAACTTTGAAAACTCAGCTAAATTAAATTCTGAATCCAGATAGGGTTTTTCATTTTCCATTACCTTATTTAAGGTCTTAACGTGAGATTCGGCATCAGATCGTGTAAGGTTAGACTTCTTATATTTTTTGAACCCACTTAAACCTATCTTTTCTTCTGAAAGTTGGATTGTTTTGGGCTCACTAATTATCACATAGCTTATCGCATATCCTAACAACATCAAAAAACAAAGATTAATAATATCCATTACTTTTTCTGTTCCTTCAATAAAAAATGGTAAACTAGTCTTTATCAGCATAATTAAGAAATGAAATACCATCATAAAAAGAAGTAATTTTATTAAAGTTGTTTTCTTTCTATTAAACTGGAAAACCTTTAATGAAAAACCTTTAGTTCCATAAAATTTAGCCAACGTTCTAATAATTACAAAAGGATATATAATGTATAGGGATATGAGAAAGAATTTAGCAATGGAAAGCAATGTTTGCCTTTCATGTTCGGAATTTAAGAATAAGATAAAGATGATAGTATTTATTAATATTGGTACATAATGTAATATGCTTTTAACAGTAAAATTGATTTTTCCATAAATAACTGACAGCACATAATAATACACAATTAGAGGAGCTATGGTAGCTAGAGGAATCATCGTAAATGATAAATTTGATGAATCATCTATAGTTCCTTTGTAGAAGAAATAATAGTAAATATAATGCGTAAGGATATTTGTTAAAACAAGCATTAGCATTAGGTTAGGAAAAGTCCTAAACTTCTTCCTCAGCAATATAATCTGTAATCCTAAAATCTGAGCTCCACAAAAAATAATTAAATGTTGAATATTCATTGATGTATTACTTTTGACTTTATCTTTGATTTTGTGTAAAGACTCTTTACTGATATTTTTAAATCAGTGACGAAATTATTTTCAAATATAATGATTAACCGCTTAAAAATTTATCTACATCTCTTTATATTTCTTAACGCGCTTAGATGTTTCTGAATGTGTAAATAATTCACAACAGCCAACAAATTATTTTTGAACTGAAAAAAGCTTCAGAAAAAAATACATAATTCTACTAAAATGCGATTTCTAAAAACGAAATAAAATGTTGATACCTAAGTTTTTAAGATGGGTTTATTTTGAGGAAATTCCGTATTTATTTGCCGATACAGAAATTAGCAAAAATATTTCCTAATAAATCTTCAGTTGTTACTTCGCCAGTAATTTCTCCTAAATGAAATAATGCCTGACGTACATCAATTGAAAAAAGATCAGTGCTAATATTGTTATCAATACCTTTTTGCACTTCACTAATAGCGTTTAAAGCATTGTTTAAGGCTTCAAAATGACGAGAATTACTAACTATAGTCTCATTATTACTTAAAGCACCTTTATTTGCTAAATTTGTAAGAGTAGCAGTTAATTCATGAATGCCAGTTTTTTGCTTTGCAGACAAAATTATTAAATTTGAATACTGAGATTTAAGTTTTGAAATTTCATCGTTAGAAAGTAAATCGGCCTTATTAATAATAGTAAGAATTCTTTTGGATGGATATTTATTTTCCAATTCCGAAATATTATTTTGAAGTGAATTAATTTTTGAAGCATCAAATAAATGAAGTACCAATTGGGCTTTTTCTATATTTTCAAAGGTTTTTTTGATTCCTATATTTTCAACAAAATCTTCAGTTTTTCTAATTCCAGCGGTGTCTATAAAACGGTATGCTACTCCATCTATAATAAGTTCATCTTCAATAGCATCTCTTGTGGTTCCTTCAATATGACTTACAATTGCTTTTTCTTCATTTAATAAAGCATTTAATAAGGTAGATTTTCCAACATTTGGTTCTCCCACAATTGCTACAGGAATCCCATTTTTTAATACATTTCCTAAAGCAAAAGAATCAATTAAGCGCTTTAAAACATTACTTATTTTTGAAATTAAATTATTAAATTCAGTTCTATCAGCAAATTCTACATCTTCTTCGGCAAAGTCAAGTTCTAATTCAATTAAACTTGCAAAATTGAGTAATTGTTGACGTAAATTTTGAATTTCATCGCTAAATCCACCACGCATTTGTTGCATAGCAACTTGATGTGAAGCTGCTGAATTTGAAGAAATTAAATCTGCAACTGCTTCAGCCTGACTTAAATCCATTTTGCCATTTAAAAAAGCACGTAAAGTAAACTCACCTGCATTAGCGTTTCTAACACCATTCTTTATAAATAATTGTAATATTTCTTGTTGAATATATACAGAACCATGACAACTAATTTCAACAACATTTTCACCTGTGTAGGAGTGAGGATTTTTAAAAATTGAGACTAAAACTTCATCAATTATAACTTTATTGTTAATAATATGTCCTAAATGTATAGTGTGTGATTTTACCTTGTTTAAATCTTTTTTTCCATATTTAGATTTGAAAAACTGATTTACAATAGTTATAGATTCTTCACCAGATATACGTATAACCGCAATTGCTCCAACACCTGATGATGTAGCTAATGCAATAATAGTATCATTATGTAAAGTATTCATAAATGCAAAAATAGGTAAATTTTATAGAGTTTAATGGTGTATTTGGTTATATACTTTAGGTGTAAATGGCTTGTTTTATAAAATCTTCAAAATCTTCATAAAACAACTCAAATTGGTTCATTGCTTCATTAAAAAATAGATATGCACCTTGCCAAGTGTTTTTATTATGAATATTAAATTCTCCGTTATACGTTACATATATTCTATGAATAATTTTACCGTTTTCCAATAAATAGAGTTCATCAAAAATAACATCAGGTAAATAATCTTCAACCAAATTGGTTTTTAGTTCTAAAATCTGATCGAAAAGTAGTTTGTTTTTACGTTTGTCAAAAGATTCAATGTCTAAGCAAACCATTGCATTTTTTTTATTAGCTACAAATTTAAAACTGAAGTCTTTAATTTGAGTATTGTATAAAATCCATTTTCTAGGAAAAGATTTTCCAAAACTTGTCCAGAATTCTTTTCTAAGTTGTGCTGATTCTTCTTTACTAAACATTTTTAATTTTTTTATCTATTTTCTTTTCTTAGTTCTATTGAAATTTAACCATGAATTGATTCTGAGGTTCCCAAATTTTTCATCAATTCAGCCTCATATTCTAATAAATCATCCCATTTCCTGTCTACTTCATTTCGATCTCCAAATTCACGAGCAAATTTTAAAAATAAGACATAATGATTTGCTTCTGAAACCATTAAATCTCTATAGAATTTTGCAAGTTCTTTATCATCAATGTTTTCGGAAAGTAGTCTAAAACGTTCACAACTTCTAGCTTCAATAAGTGCTGCATATAATAGGCGATGCACTAATTGTGTAGTTCTACTACCTCCTTTAGGGAAAAATGTTAATAAATCATGCACATATAAATCTTTACGATCTCTCCCCAATTTAATTCCTCTATTTAAAAGTCGTTCATGTACCATTTTAAAATGGCTCATTTCTTCTTTAACTATAGAAACCATTTCCGTTACTAATTCAGAATATTCAGGAAAACTCATAATTAATGAGTTTGCAGTAGAAGCAGCTTTTAATTCACAGTGTGCGTGATCTATTAAAATTTCATCAATATTTTTTTCTGCAATGTTAACCCAACGTGGGTCTGTAGGAAGTTTTAAGCCAAGCATTATTTTTCAAATTTAAATTTAAGTTCGTCTAAACTGGTTGCTGAACCAACCATTGTTATAATATCTTCTAATCTTAAACGAGTATAACCGTGAGATACTATTAATTGTCCTTTTCTTTTTACAGAAAGAACCAAAATATCAGATGGTAATCTTAATTCTCGCAAACGCATTCCATGGATATCCTGATTACTTACTTCAATATCTATGGTATCTTGTCCTTCATCCATACCCATTAATAAGGATGTAGCACTTGGAGAACGAACAAAGTGATCTAATAAACTTACCATTGCTGTAGCTGGTTCAATGATTAATACACCAAGTTTATGAAATTTTTCGAATTTAGCACGCTCATTTAATCTAACAATTACATCTTTTGTTCCAATATTCTCATATATTAGTTCTGCTAATTTGTAATTATCGTCATCTGAAAGCATTAATATAATAGTTGCTGAAGGATCTAATTTCAACTTTTTTAAAGCAGCTAAGCTTATGATTTTTAAATCTGTAATTTCAATATTTTCTATGTTGTTTCTACTTTTTTCTTCAGTATTTATAATTCTAACATTCCATTTATTTTTTTGCAACTGTTGTGCAAGTGCAATAGATTGATTCTCTAATCCGAAAATTATAGCGTCTTGTTTTGTTTTAAATTTAGGGGATCTTGCTCGTAAATGGCTTTCTTTTACAAAATTTAGAGCCCATTTAAATAGGGGAGGACCAACTAATTGGTTAATAACAATAATTGCAATTATAATAGCTTCAAATTGATGCCCCCAAATAGGGAATTCTTCAGAAATAATAGTTGCTAAACCCAAAGCTACTCCAGCTTGTGTTAAATATGGCATCCAAGCAATAAGTGCATATTTTTTAAAATCGTTTGCAGCATAAACACCAAAAATTCCTCCAAAAAACATGGTTACTAATCGTAAAAAGAAAAACGCAACTGCTATTCCAAAAACACTCATTAATGTTTGAATTGATAAAGAAGCACCTGTTAAAGTGAAAAACACAATATAAATTATTGGACTTATTTCCTTTAAAGTCTTGGAAAATTCAATGCGATGTTTACTATAATTTGTTAATACAAAACTACCAATAATGCAAATTAATAAAGGTTCTAAAGCAAATTCGTGGCTAAATAATTCTTCAGATTTAATTCTTATAAAATGAGAAAATAAATATATTCCATAACCCATAAATAGGATAATAAATCCTTTTAATTTGATGTCGAATTTAGTTAAAAACGGAACTTGTAATAATTTTCCAAGGAGAAAACCTAACCCGAAAGATGTTATTAATTCTAATAATAAAATGATAAAAAACAATAAATTAATGGCTTCATCATTTATTAAGGCTTTAGCTATTGATAAACTAATAGCGAATAAAATGATAACTAAAACATCCTTCACAACAGTTACACCCATTACCGTTTTAGTAAATGGTCCATTAGCCCTCATTTCATTAATTACTGCAATTGCTGAGGATGGCGATCGAGCTACAAAAATAGTAGCAAATAAAACTGCAACAGCTATTTTATGAGTTGACGGCATATTTGCCATAAATGGTATTCGATCTGCTACTAAATAAATAACGATAGAACTCATAGCAAAAGTGATTACAAGTTGCCCTATTGTCATCCATTTAATGCTTTTTATTCGGCTTCGTAATTCATCTAAATACAGTTCTGAACCTGCCGAAAATGCAATAATTGCCAATGCCATTTCATTTAAAAAGGAAAGTTCTTTTAATGCTTTTGGATTTATAAAATTTAAAACTGAAGACCCTGCAATAATACCAGTAATAATAAGTCCGGTAATTAAAGGGAATTTTATTTTTTGAAAAACTTTTGCTATCTCATTGGCAGCAAGGGCAACTATTAAAAAGCCTATTAAAAAGGTAATAAGTAATTTTATATCCAAGATTTGGTAGTTTTAAAAGCTAATATACTAATTGAAATGCAATATCTGCGCTTAAATGTCTAAATCAAAAGTTTTTCTTAACAATTCTAAAGTATTATTTTTCTCTTTTAATTTTTCGTATTTTTCTTGTGGTGTGTACGCGTATTTTTTGGTAACTTCTTCATTAACATCAATAACAATGGTAATTTTAAAGTTATTTAGGTTTTCTCGTAAATATTTTAATAAAGGTCCTTTAGCTCTGTCTAATTGGTCTTTCATTAAAGTGTTTGGAAGCTCAAAATGAATTTCGTTTCCTTTTTTTATAGGTTTGCTAGCATTTAATATTGAAGAGACACTTTTTTTTCCTTGCTCAGCCAATTTATCAGCATATTGTTTCCAAAGAAGTAACACTTTCTCATCTGAAAAAGCATCGGTAGGCAAACCTTCAACTTCTTCATATTCAACCTCAATTATTTCAAGTTCTTTTTTAGCATTAATACTTTTAAGAGATAGGGAAGATGGTCTTCTGCTTACATTTCTTAAAACAGGTTTAACTACTTCTTTTTTAGGTGTTTCAATAATTTTTTTAGAAGGAGTTATAGCTGAAGTCTTTTCAACCTTAGGAATAAAAATGGGTTTAGAAACTACACCTGTGTTAAAATGAAGAGATGCAATTATGTAGGGTTTATTGTTTTTTTTTTCTCCATCGAAAGTGATAGAGGCTAATTGCATTAAAGTAAGTTCAACTAATAATCGTTGATTCTGACTGGTTTTGTATTTTAAATCGCAATCGTTGGCTAATTCAATTCCTTGAAGGAGAAAACGTAAATCACATTTTTGTGATTGTGTTAAATATTTCTTTTTAGCATTGTCGCCAACTTCTAATAAATCAATAGTGATTTTATCTTTTGCTACTAATAAATCTCTAAAATGAGCTGCTAAACCACTAATAAAATGATGGCCTTCAAAGCCTTTACTTAAAATTGAATTGAAATGAACTAAAACTTGAGGTATTTTATTTTCAAGAATTAAATCGGTAGTTTTAAAATACTCATCATAATCGAGTACATTTAAATTTTCTGTAACTGCCTTACGCGTTAATTCTTTCCCTGAGAAACTTACAACTCTGTCAAAAATTGAAAGAGCATCACGCATGGCACCATCAGCTTTTTGAGCAATTATATGCAACGCATCATCTTCAGCAGTAATATTTTCTTCAATGCAAATTTTCTCTAAATACTTTTTAGCATCTAAAACCCCAATTCTTTTAAAATCGAAAATCTGACAGCGAGAGAGTATGGTTGGAATTATTTTATGCTTTTCAGTAGTTGCTAAAATAAATATAGCGTGTGCCGGTGGTTCTTCTAATGTTTTTAAAAAAGCATTAAAAGCTGAAGCTGACAACATGTGAACCTCATCAATAATATACACTTTATACTTTCCTGTTTGCGGCGGAATTCTAACTTGTTCTGTTAAACTTCTAATGTCATCAACAGAATTGTTTGATGCAGCATCTAATTCGAAAATATTGAAAGCAAAATCGTTATCTTCTAAATTTTGAGAGCTATTCTGATTTATATTCTTAGCTAATATTCTAGCGCATGTTGTTTTACCAACCCCACGAGGCCCTGTAAATAATAGTGCTTGTGCTAAATGGTTACTTTTTATAGCGTTTTCAAGCGTATTTGTAATAGCTTGTTGCCCAACAACTTCCTCAAAAGTTTGAGGACGGTATTTACGAGCTGATACTATAAAATGTTCCATTTATGATAAAAAATTGTTTCGCAAAAATAGCAAATCGAATTGTGAATGTGTGTTTAAAATATTAAAAATATTGATAAATTTCAAAAAATTTATTTTTTGAAATTGGAAGCATCAAATCTTCAATTATAATTACACCTAATCTTTTATTTCATAAATTTTATTATACAAATGTTTGTATTCTTTTAAGATTTCATCACGCTTTGGTTTCATTGTTGGAGTTAATAATCCATTATCAATTCCCCAAACTTCAGGTGTCAATTCAAATCGTTTGATGGTTTCCCATTTAGCGAAATTCTTATTTCCTTTATCTATTTCTTTTTGAATTCGTTTAATTGTATGTGGGTTCTTAATTAAATCATGGTTATTTTCAGAAACAGGCTCGTGATGTTTTCTGGCCCATTTTCTTAAAAATTCAAAATTAGGTTGAATAATTGCTGCTGGCATTTTTTGACCTTCACCAATTACTAAAATTTGCTCTATAAAACGAGATTGTTTCATTTCGTTTTCAAGTAATGCAGGTGCTACATATTTTCCACCAGAAGTTTTAAAAATTTCTTTTTTTCTACCAGTTATTTTTAAAAATCCTTCTGAATCAAATTCACCTTTATCTCCAGTGTGAAAATAATCACCAGTCATTACACTTTCAGTTTTTTCAGCATCTTTATAGTAACCTTGCATAACGTTTGGACCTTTAACTAAGATTTCTCCATCTTCAGCAATTTTTACTGTTACATTATCAATCGTCTTTCCTATAGTTCCAATTTTAAAATTACCGCCTTTAATCATATTAACAGATACTACTGGTGAAGTTTCTGTTAATCCATAACCTTCCATTACAGGCATTTGTGCAGCTGTAAATACTCTAGCTAAACGTGCTTGTAGTGGAGCACTTCCAGAAACCATTGTTTCTAAATTACCTCCTAATGCTTCGCGCCATTTACTAAAAATCAATTTATTGGCAAGTGCCAACTTCTTTTCGTACCACCAACCATTTTTACCATAAGGCTCATATTTTAAACCTAAATCAACAGCCCAAAAGAATAACATTTTTTTAACTCCTGTTAATTCAGAGCCTTTTGTGATAATTCCATCATATACTTTTTCTAGTAATCTTGGAACAACAGTCATAAATTGAGGCTGAACTTCTTTTAAATTTTCACCAATTTTTTCTAAACTTTCTGCAAAATATATTGAGCATCCAGAGTATTGATATAAATAATGAAGCATTCTTTCAAATATGTGACATACAGGAAGAAAACTTAAGGCTTTAAAATTTCCTTTTTCTAAAGGTAATTTAGGTAAACAATCTATTACATTTGAAACAACATTTTTATGAGAAAGCATAACTCCCTTAGGCCTTCCAGTTGTGCCAGAAGTATAAATAATAGTTGCTAAATCTTCAGGCTTAACAGCATCTTTTATTTTGTCAACTTCGTTTTGTAAACTTTCATCTTCTCCAAGTTTACTAACTTCATTCCAGTTTTTGCAACCATCAATTTCATCAAATGAATAAATATCTTTTAATGTTGAAACTTTGTCTTTAATTGCATCAGCTTTAATGAGTAATTCTTTATCAGACAAAAAACAATGTGTTATTTCTGCATGATTAAAAATATATTCATAATCTTCTTTTGAAATAGTAGGATAAATTGGAATATTAACAGCCCCAATTTGTAAAATTCCAAAATCTAATATATTCCATTCGGTTCTGTTATTTGTTGAAATTACACCAATTTTATCCCCAGGTTTGACACCTAATTTTAATAAACCTCTACTAATTGCATTTCCTTTATTAATAAATTCTTGTGAAGAAGTAGATACCCATTCTCCATTGTGTTTTACTGTAAAAGCTTTATCTAAATTGTATTTTTCGAGTTGATAATAAGCGAAATCGAATAATCTTGTAATTTCTTTGGACATTATCTATGTTATTTGATTTAATATATGGCAAAATATAAAAATTAATATGATTTAGCAAACACAAAAGTAGCAATAGATATAAATTTAATTTTTGTAAATTTTATCGTGTAAGTGATTGTATTTCTTGCGAATAGCTTTTCGCTTTATTTTCATTGTTGGTGTTAGCAGGCCATTTTCAATACTCCAAATTTCTGGAGTTAGTTCAAAACCTTTTATTTTTTCCCAATTTCCAAAGAATTTATTTACGAAAACGATTTCTTTGAGAATTCTTTTAATCACTTTTTTGTCTGAAATTATTGCTTTGTTAGAAGAAATATCAATCTTTAATTCTTTTCTTTTTATCCATTCAATTAAAAACTCAAAATGTGGCTGAATAATTGCAGCTGGCATTTTTTCGTTCTCCCCAATAACCATCACTTGTTCAATAAATCGAGATTCTTTTAGTCTACCCTCCAATACAGCAGGAGCAATATATTTTCCGCCTGAAGTTTTAAACATTTCTTTTTTTCTGTCAGTTATTTTTAAGAAACCTTCATTATCTAATTCACCAATATCACCTGTATGTAAATAACCATTTATAATAGTTTGTTTGGTTAATTCTGGTTCTTTGAAATAGCCCATCATAACATTGGAACCTTTTACTAATATTTCTCCGTCTGAAGCAATTTTCACTTCAATATCCTTTAAGGTTCTTCCAACAGTACCAATTTTGAAACCTCCATTTCTAAAATCGTTTATAGAAATACCAGGAGAAGTCTCAGTCATACCATAACCTTCAAAAACTGGAATGTTAGCAGCGTTAAAAACTTTTATTAAAATGGGTTGAAGAGGAGCACTTCCAGAGACTAAAAATTTAATATTTCCCCCCAATGAATCTCTCCATTTGCTAAAAACCAATTTGTTAGCAATCTTTAATTGAAAATGATACCACCAACCATTCTTTTGATACGGTTGAAAACGCTTTCCTAAGTTTAGTGACCAAAAGAAGAGTATTCTTTTTAACCCTTTTAAATTACTTCCTTTATCAACAATTTTGTCATATATTTTTTCTAATAATCTTGGAACAACAGGAATAAAATGAGGTTTAACTTCTTTTAAATTGTCTCCTAATTTCTCAATTGATTCAGCATAATAAATTTCAAAACCTATTAATTGATAATAATATAATGCAAAACGTTCAAAAATATGGCAAATAGGTAAGTAGCTTAAAACTCTATAATTTCCAGGTTCAAAATTTAATGCTTTAGCACTTACAAAAGCATTTTCTACAATATTATTATGTGAAAGCATGACGCCTTTTGGAGTGCCTGTTGTGCCAGAAGTATAAATAATTGTTGCTAAACTTAAAGGAGAAACATTCCTTTTTAATTCGTCAACTTCAGCTTGGTTTGAAGTGTCTTCACCTAATTTCAATAAAGATTTCCAGCTTGAAACATTTTTAATTTCATCAAATGAATAAAGATCTTTTAGTTGAGTTTTATCTATAATTTTTGAAACTTTTTTAACAAGTTCTTTGTCTGAAACAAAACACAAAATAGCATCAGAATGGTTGATAATATATTGATAATCAGATGATGAAATGGTTGGGTATAAAGGAACATTTACTGCGCCAATTTGCAATACGGCAACGTCTAAAATACTCCATTCGACTCTATTTGTGGAAGTTACAACAGCTATTTTATCGTTGGGTTTAACACCTAATCTTAATAATGCTCTACTTATAATATTTGCTTGTTCAATGTACTGTCTTGTTGAAGTAGGTAACCATTTGTCACCAACTTTAGTATTAAAACATTTATCTAGTGGGTTGGTTGCTAATTGATGATAAGCAAAATCAAATAACCGTGTAATTTCTTGATTCATAAGTATGGTTTGGTCAATGCAAAATAGACAAAAAAAAGGATTTCACAAAAATGAAATCCTTTTCTAATTTATGATGAAATTAGTTTAGTGTCTGTTAATTTATTATTTAGGCCTTATAAATACTTCAGAATAAGGAAATTTCGACTTTTTTTCTTACTCTTTAATTTGTAATTTCCATTGAAAAAACATTGTTCAATAGATTAAATTATTACTAATTTGATTAAATCAAAGGATATTATTCTACTTATTTTGTTCCATGTTGGTTTCTAAAAACACCAGAAAATAATAATCCACCAATTATTCCCATTAAAATAAAAACTACTTGTTGATATAAATTATCAGCAGTAATGATTGATGAATTTAAAAAGGAGTTGCTAAGCCCCATAAAAGATTTACTACCAGGAACAAGCATAACGATGCCTTGAGTTAAATAAACTGTTTTAGGAGATTTAGTAATTCTACTAAATAAATTACTAATAGCAACAGCAGCTATTGTACCTATAAAGGTGCTAAGTAAAACACCTAACCCTGAAAATAACACCGTTAGAAAAAAAACTAAAGCACCAGTAAGAACTCCAAAAAACATGTCCTTTTTCCGAACCTGAAAAATAGCCAAAAGGCTTATTGAAAAAAGAGGAATCCCACAGAACATAATCCATTGAGGCATTTCAGAGATATGGACTAAAAGTTTAAAATCTATAAATGATGACATAACCGCCAAGCCTAGTAAAACTCCAAAAAATTGTTTAAACAATGAAATAATGGAATCAAATAATTTAGCAACTCCAGAAACTAAATTTTTTGAAGTAATTTCTTCTAAAGACGTTGTTATTGCTAAACCAGGAATAAAAATTATAATAGCAGACAGTATTGTTATACCAACATTAAATTCTGGAAAAACTAAATGCAATAAGCAAGCAAAAATGGTAACAACAAAAGATATTAATGAATCTAAAATAGTTTCTAAATAGTTTGATTTACTCGATAAATACACCATAAAGTAAACCAAAGCCCCTAATAGTAAAGAAAAAATAAAAGAAACCCAATTGGTACCAATCATTAAACTAAATGCTCCAGAGGCTATTGCAAATGAAAATGTTTGAACTAGATGATTTACTTTTTTTGTTTCTTTATGAATCAATTTCAATTCATTTTCTACTTCTGAAAGATCAATCTCATTTGCTATTATTTTATTAGTAACTTCCTCAATGCGCGATAAAGCACCCAAGTTTAGAACACCAGGAGGAATGCATTCTATATAATTATAGGTTTGCTCATCTTCATAAAAAACATAATTTATCCAAGTCGGTAAATCCATAAACGTACCATTTATTCCTTGAGCTTTTGAAACTTTGGTTAAATAGGTTTGAATTTTATAGGAAGGAATTCCGTAGGTATGCAGTGCTTTTCCTAATTCAATTATAAATTGGTATTTTTTAGGTGTTTTCATTGTCTGGCATCATAAAAACAATGTATAAAGAGGATGTCTGAAAATTAATTAAAAATAATTTTGTCAAACTGAGCTTGTCGAAGTTGGTACTGAATATCAAAACATAAATATATTTCGACAAGCTCAATATGACACAAAACTTTACTTTTTAGGCAGCCTTTTTAAGATGTTTTATTTTTAGAATATATTGATTTTACTTAGTTAACCATTTTTTTGCATTTACAAAAGCTTCAGCCCAAGGTGAAACTTCATCCTTTCTATGTGCTGGGTAATAAGGCCAGTTCCATTGGAAAGTTGAGCGTTCAATATGTGGCATCATCACTAAATGGCGACCATCTTTTGAACATAGCATAGCTGTATTATAATCAGACCCATTCGGATTTGCAGGATATGCATCATAACCATATTTAGCTACAATATCATATGCTGATTCCTCCATTGGTAAGTTAAATTTTCCTTCACCATGTGAAATCCAAACTCCTAAAGTACTTCCTGCTAAAGTAGAAAGCATTACAGAATTATTTTCTTGAATTGTTACCGAAGTAAAATTACTTTCGTGTTTATGAGAATCATTATGAAGCATTTTACCATGAACTTTGTGTTCAGGATTAATGACTTCTAATTCCATAAATAACTGACAACCATTACAAATTCCAACAGATAACGTATCTTTTCTTTTGAAGAAATTATCTAAAGCTGTTTTTGCTTTTTCATTGTATAAAAATGCTCCAGCCCAACCTTTAGCAGAACCTAAAACATCTGAATTACTAAATCCACCAACAGCACCTATAAACTGAATATCTTCTAAATTTTCACGACCGCTAATTAAATCGGTCATATGCACATCTTTTACATCAAACCCAGCTAAGTACATAGCATTTGCCATTTCACGTTCACTATTACTTCCTTTTTCACGAATAATAGCCGCTTTTGGTCTTGGTTTAGATGCATCAATAACTGGAAGTTTTCCTGTGAATTGTTTTGGGAATGTATATTTTAATGGTTGTTTTTTGTAATTATGAAAACGATCTTTAGCCAAACCATTTGCAGTTTGCTTATTATCTAACAAATAAGAAGTCTCAAACCAAGCATCTCTATATTTTACAATATCTAATTTACAAGGACCAAAGTCTAATGTTTCTTCACTTGTTACATTTCCTAATTTGTAAAAAGACACATTATTCTCTTTTAATTTATTTTCAAGAACTTCATCTTCTTTTGCTTGGAAAACAATTCCAATATTCTCAGAAAAAAGGTATTTAATAATGTCTTTTTCTTCAAAAACAGAGAAATCTATTTTAGCTCCTAAATTTACATCAGCAAAACACATTTCTAATAAAGTAGTAATTAATCCACCACTTCCAATATCGTGACCTGCTAAAATTTGATCTTCTAAGATTAATTCTTGAATGGTGTTAAAAGCATTTTTAAAGAACGTAGCATCTTTAATAGTTGGAGTACTATTTCCAATTTTATTAAGAGTTTGAGCAAATGAAGAACCTCCTAATTTAAAGTCATCTTGAGAAAGATTAATGTAATAAATAGATCCACCGTCTTTTTGTAAAAAAGGTTCAACTACTTTTTTAATGTCATTACAATGTCCTGCAGCCGTAATGATTACAGTTCCAGGAGATAACACTTCTTCGTTTGGATATTTTTGTTTCATAGATAAAGAATCTTTACCTGTTGGAACATTAATTCCTAATTCAATAGCAAAATCTGAAACAGCTTTCACGGCTTTATATAAACGAGCATCTTCACCTTCATTTTTACAAGGCCACATCCAGTTTGCTGATAAAGAAACAGAGTCTAATTTATCTTGTAAAGGTGCCCAAATTAGGTTTGATAAAGCTTCTCCAATAGCAGTTCTACTACCCGCATCAGGGTCAATTAATGCCGCAACGGGAGAATGACCAAGAGAAGTAGCAATTCCATCTTTACCATTATAATCTAAGGCCATTACGCCCACATTATTTAAAGGTAACTGTAAGGGTCCAAGACATTGTTGTTTTGCAACTTTGCCACCTACACAACGGTCTACTTTATTTGTTAACCAATCTTTACAAGCCACAGCTTCTAACTGAAGTACTTGTTCTAAATAAGTTGCTATATTTCTTACAGAATATTCTAAATCTGAATAATCATATTTAACTGTTTTATCAGTCATAATGGTTTTTGGAGAACTTCCAAACATATCATCCATTTCTAAATCCATTGGTTTTTCACCTGTAGATTTAGATTTAAACGTAAAACGATGATTGCTAGTTACTTCACCAACTTCATAATAAGGAGCACGTTCACGATCTGCAATTCTATGCAAATATTCAGCATCTTTTGCTCCAATCACCAATCCCATACGTTCTTGAGATTCGTTACCAATAATTTCTTTAGCTGAAAGCGTAGGGTCACCAATAGGTAATTTATCTAAATCAATTAATCCTCCAGTATCTTCAACTAATTCAGATAAACAATTTAAATGTCCACCTGCACCGTGATCGTGAATAGAAACAATGGTGTTTACATCACTTTCTACCATTCCACGAATGGCATTGGCAGCTCTTTTTTGCATTTCAGGATTTGAACGTTGTACCGCATTTAATTCAATACCACTTTCAAAAGCCCCAGTATCAGCAGATGATACCGCAGCACCACCCATTCCAATTCTATAATTATCACCACCAAGAATTACGATTTTATCATGTTCTTTTGGCGTGTCTTTTAATGCTTGATCTTCTTTTCCGTATCCAATACCACCAGCTTGCATAATTACTTTATCAAACCCTAATTTTCGTGCTTCTTCTTCATGTTCAAAAGTTAACACAGAACCAGTAATTAGTGGTTGCCCAAATTTATTTCCGAAATCTGAAGCCCCATTTGATGCTTTCACTAAAATATCCATTGGAGTTTGGTATAACCACTCACGTTCTTTCATACCTTTTTCCCAAGGTCTGTTTTCATTTAAACGAGAATAAGAAGTCATATAAACGGCAGTTCCGGCTAAAGGTAAAGAACCTTTCCCACCGGCCAATCTATCTCTAATTTCACCACCAGCTCCTGTTGCAGCTCCATTAAAAGGTTCAACAGTTGTTGGGAAATTATGTGTTTCAGCTTTTATTGAAATAACCGATTTAAAATCTTTCTTTTCATAGAAATCCGGTTTATCAGCAGTTTTAGGAGCAAATTGCTCAACAGTTGGTCCTTTTATAAAAGCAACATTATCTTTATATGCTGAAACAATTCCTTCAGGTTTTTTAGCAGAAGTTAAACGGATTAATTTAAATAACGATGTAGGCATTTCTTCTCCATCAATTACAAAAGTTCCATTAAATATTTTATGACGACAGTGTTCTGAATTTACTTGAGAAAAACCAAATACTTCAGAATCGGTTAATTTTCTACCAATTTTTTTGCTAATTCCGTTTAAATATTCAACTTCCTCATTACTTAAAGACAATCCTTCTTGTTGATTGTAAGTCGCAATATCTTCAATATCTAATACTGGTTCTGGTTTTATAAGAATATCAAAAATAGTTTGATTTAAACTTTCAAACTTTTGAAAAATCATAGGGTCGAAATTTGCTGTTTCGTTTGAAGCAGTAAATTCTTCAATTCTAATAATCCCTTCAACACCCATATTTTGAGTGATTTCAACAGCATTTGTACTCCAGGGAGTAATCATTGCAGCACGAGGGCCAATAAAAAAAGCATCGATTGATGCCTGTTCTAATTTTTCTTGATTTCCAAAAAGCCAGTTTAGTTTTAACGTGTTTTCTTGTGAAAGTTCTTTTGACGTTTGTACAGCGAATATTTTACTGTTTTCATTACCAAAGAATTGAATCATATTGCAGTTGATTTAAGTATATTGTTAGAAAAATGCAAACTTAACTAAAATATTAGAAACAATCAGTTTGCTTTTTACTGAATTCAAACAGTTATTAAATGACTTTTAAACAATTTGCTTTATAGAAAAGATGAGGCATCAAAGAATTAATCACAATAAACTTGTTGAAAATCTTGAACATTAAAAGAATGATATAAGTTATTGAATCAATTTAGTATGTTTAATGAAGTAATTGTTATTTATTTAACAAAACAGTGCTATTTGTAAAACTTTTGCAAGTTTTCATTTTGTATATTAAACATTTTTATATATTTGCTTCATAAAACAAGAAACAATGTTATTTATTCAATTTCATCATCATCATTTTCATACTAGCATTCAGGCGAGAAGATAATGTATTGAATAAAGTTAAATAATATATTTTAAAACCCGTTTGAGTAAATCAAGCGGGTTTTTTGTTTTACGCTATTAGATTTACTTAAACACATTAAACTAAATAATGAATAAAATTAAAATCGCAGTACAAAAAGCAGGTAGATTAAATGAAGATTCTCTTCAATTACTAAAAGATTGTGGTATATCCATTGACAATGGGAAAGACCAATTAAAAGCTTCAGCAAGTAATTTTCCTTTAGAAGTTTTATACTTACGAAATGGTGATATTCCTCAATATCTTCGTGATGGAGTAGTGGATATAGCAATTATTGGTGAAAATGTTCTAATTGAAAAAGGAACAGATATAGGTATCGTTGAGAAATTAGGGTTTTCAAAATGTAGAGTTTCTTTGGCAGTTCCAAAAGACACTAATTATAGCAATATTAAAGATTTAGATGGTGCAAGAATTGCGACATCTTATCCAAACACAGTGAAACAATATTTTAAAAAGTTTAATGTTACACCTGATATTCATATTATTAGTGGTTCTGTTGAAATAGCACCTAATATAGGTTTAGCTGATGCAATTTGTGATATTGTTTCAAGTGGAAGTACACTGTTTAAAAACAATTTAAAGGAGGTAGAAGAAATGTTGAAGAGTGAAGCAGTTTTAGCAGTTTCTCCTTCAATTTCAGAAGAAAATCAAAAAATTCTTGATAAAATTCAATTTAGAATTCAAGCAGTTTTAAAGGCTCGTAAATCGAAGTATATTTTAATGAATGCACCAAATAATAAAATTGATGCAATTATAAAACTATTACCGGGAATGCGCAGCCCAACTGTTTTGCCTTTAGCAGAAAAAGGATGGAGTTCAATTCATACGGTAATTGAAAAGAATTCATTTTGGGAAGTGTTAGATGAGTTAAAAGCAAATGGCGCTGAAGGATTGTTGGTAATTCCTATAGAAAAAATGGTACTTTAAATAAGTTGGAAGTTTTAAGATACAAGTTATAAGTAAAAAAGATTAGATGAATAAAATTATAAATCCAGAAAAAAGTAATTGGTCTTCATTATTACAAAGACCAACACAAACAATAGAAGCAATAGAAACTGCTGTTACTTCAATTTTTGAAGACATAAAACGAAATGGCGATGATGGCATTAAGCGTTATACTTCCATTTTTGATGGCGCAGAACTAGATGAAATGTTTGTTTCTGACAAAGAGTTTTTAGATGCTGAAAAAGAAATTTCTATTGAATTAAAAGAAGCAATTTCTTTAGCAAAACATAATATTGAAAAATTTCATTCGGCTCAAAAAACTGATAAGATTATAGTTGAAACTGTTGAAGGAGTAGAGTGTTGGCAAGAAAAAAGACCAATTCAAAAAGTTGGTTTATACATACCAGGAGGAACAGCACCATTATTTTCATCGGTATTAATGTTAGCAATTCCTGCACAAATTGCAGGTTGTAATGAGATTATTTTGGCCACGCCACCAAATAAAAAAGGAGAAATTAACCCAGCAATAATTTATACAGCACAATTATGTGGTGTAACCAAAATTTTAAAAGTTGGTGGTATACAAGCTATTGCAGGTTTAACTTTTGGAACAGAAACCATACCGCAAGTATATAAAATATTCGGGCCTGGAAATCAGTATGTAACAGCAGCAAAACAATTAGCTACTAAATATGGAGTAGCTATTGATATGCCTGCAGGACCGAGTGAATTATTAGTTGTTGCAGATGAAACTGCAAATGCTAGTTTTGTAGCGTCAGATTTATTAAGTCAGGCTGAACATGGTGTTGATAGTCAGGTAATTTTGGTTTCAACTTCTTTAAAGAAACTTAAAGAAATTGAAAAAGAAATTGAGGATCAAATTCAGAATTTATCTAGAAAAAAAATTGTGAAGCAAGCAATTGAAAATTCAAAACTAATATACATTGAAAACAAAGAAGTTGCTTTAGAATTAATTAATGATTATGGTCCAGAACACTTTATAATTTGTACAAATGATAATGATTTTTATATAAATGGTGTTCAAAATGCAGGTTCTGTTTTTATTGGAAATTACACGCCTGAAAGTGCTGGTGATTATGCTTCTGGCACAAATCATACATTGCCTACAAATGGATATTCAAAAGCATATTCAGGTGTAAATTTAGACTCATTTTTGAAAGCTATATCATTTCAGAAAATTTCAGAAAAAGGAATTCAAAATATTGGTAAAGCAATTGAATTAATGGCTGAAGCTGAAGGTTTAGATGCTCATAAAAACGCAGTAACGTTGCGTTTAAATAGTTTGAAATAGGAGTAATTCTCTTTCCCAAATGTCACACTTAGCTTGTCGAAGTGTAGTTTTTACTTTTAAAGTAATATAAATGAATATAAATAATTTAGTTCGAGAAAATATAAAATCGTTAAAACCGTATTCATCAGCAAGAGATGAATTTAAGGATCTAAAAGCAGATATGGTTTTTTTAGATGCGAATGAAAATCCGTTCGAAAATGGTGTAAATCGCTATCCCGATCCTCAGCAAACATTAGTTAAAAAAGAATTGTCTTTGTTGAAGGGAGTTTCTATGAATCAAATTTTATTAGGAAATGGGAGTGATGAAGTGTTAGATTTAATTTTTAGAGCTTTTTGCGAACCAAAAGAAGATAATGTAATCACACTACCACCAACGTACGGAATGTACCAGGTTTTGGCAAACATTAATAATATAGAAGAAAAAGAAGTTTTGTTAACTGCAGGTTTTCAACCTAATGTAAATGAAATTTTAGAGGTTGCTAATGCCAATTCTAAACTATTATTTTTATGTTCACCAAATAATCCAACAGGTAATTCTTTTTCACAAGAAAATGTTGAAATATTATTGAAATCCTTTAATGGATTGGTCGTAATTGATGAAGCGTATATTGATTTTTCTTCACAAAAAAGTTGGCTTTTAAGATTGGAAGAGTTTCCAAATTTAATTATTACACAAACGTTGTCAAAAGCTTACGGAATGGCAGGAATTCGTTTAGGAATTTGCTATGCTTCCGAAGAAATTATTGCAATTTTAAACAAAATTAAACCTCCGTACAATGTAAATGAATTAACCCAACAAAGAGCTTTAAAGCGTATTTTAACAAAAAATAAGGTCAAAAAAGAAATTGAGACTATTTTAGAACAGAGAGAAAAATTAATTGATAAATTAAAATCAATTTCATTTGTTGAAGAGGTATATCCGACAGATGCAAATTTTGTGCTAATTAAAGTGGATGATGCATCTAAAAGATATGCAGATTTAATTGTACGTGGAGTTGTTATTAGAAACCGAACGAATCTGCCATTGTGTAAAAACACCTTGCGTTTAACTGTTGGAACAAAGAGCGAAAATATGAATTTGATAAAAGCATTAAAAGAAATAGAATGAAAAAGAAAGTTTTATTTATTGACCGAGATGGTACTATGATTAAAGAAACCATTGATGAGCAAATTGATGCGTTTGAGAAAATGATTTTTTATCCAAAAGCATTTACTTTTTTGGGGAAAATAGCCAAGGAATTGAATTATGAATTGGTTATGATTACCAACCAAGATGGTTTAGGGACTGAAGTTTTTCCTGAAGATACTTTTTGGCCAGTACATAATTTTATTATGAAATCATTTGAAAATGAGGGTGTTATTTTTGATAAGGTTTTTTTAGATAGAACCTTTCCTCACGAAAACGCCAACACGCGTAAGCCAGGAACTGGTTTATTAACTGAATATTTTTCGGATGAATATGATTTGGAAAATTCGTTTGTAATTGGCGATCGATTAACAGATATTGAATTAGCTAAAAACTTAGGTTCTAAAGGGATTTATATAAATGACAATACAAATCTTGGTACTGGAGAAATTACAGTAAAAAGGGATGAACTAGATAGTGTAATTGCTTTGGAAAGTAGTGATTGGGAAAAAATTTATGAGTTTTTAAAATTAGAAAATCGTACAGCAGAATTAACTAGAAATACTAATGAAACGAAAATTTTTATCAAATTAAATCTAGATGGAACTGGGAAAAGTGAAATTTCAACAGGAATTGCATTTTTTGATCATATGCTCGATCAAATTGCTCGTCATGGAAATATGGATTTAACCATTCAAGTGAAAGGAGATTTAGACGTTGACGAACATCATACTATTGAAGATACTATGATTGCTTTAGGTGAAGTTTTCGCCAAAGCGTTAGGAAATAAATTAGGAATTGAACGTTACGGGTTTTGTTTGCCAATGGATGATTGTTTAGCACAAGTTGCAATTGATTTTGGAGGAAGAAACTGGCTAGTTTGGGATGCTGATTTTAAGCGTGAAAAAATTGGTGAAATGCCAACTGAAATGTTTTTTCACTTATTTAAATCATTTACTGATGGCGCAAAATGCAATTTAAATATTAAGGCAGAAGGAACAAATGAACATCATAAAATTGAAGGAATTTTTAAAGCATTTGCAAAAGCAATAAAGGCTGCAGTAAAAAGAGATGCTGAAAAAATGATTTTACCAAGCACAAAAGGAATGCTTTAATTCAATTGAAAATTAACAATTAAAAATGAATAATTATTGTCACACTGACGTTGTCACACTTAGCCTGTCGAAGTGTAGGTTATGTCAAACACATATATAAATGAAAATAGTAATTATAAATTACGGAGCAGGGAATATTCAATCCATAAAGTTTGCCATTCAGCGATTGGGATATGAAGCTATATTATCAAATAACGAAGATGAAATTAGGAATGCTGATAAAGTTATTTTTCCAGGTGTTGGAGAGGCTAGTAGTGCAATGAAAATGTTGAAGTCGACAGGGTTGGATAAAGTAATTCCAACGTTAAAACAACCAGTTTTAGGTATCTGTTTAGGAATGCAGTTAATGTGTAAATACTGCGAAGAAGGGGATACCAATGGTCTAAATATTTTTGATGTAGATGTTATCAAATTCAATGGTAATGAAAAAGTTCCTCAAATCGGATGGAATCAAATTGAAAATTTAAAATCAGATTTGTTCAAGGGGATTAAGGAAAAGGAATATATGTATTTGGTGCATAGTTATTATGTTCCAATAAATAATGAAACAATTGCCGTTACTAATTATGGATTAAAGTATGCATCTGCTTTGCGAGAAAAAAACTTTTATGGTGTTCAATTTCACCCAGAGAAAAGTAGTAAAGCAGGAGCACAAATATTAAAGAATTTTTTAGAATTATAAAATGAGAATCATCCCAGCAATAGATATAATAAATGGTAAATGTGTACGTCTTTCAAAAGGTGATTATGCAACAGAAATTATATACAACGAAAATCCATTAGAAGTAGCTAAAATGTTTGAAGCTCATGGTGTTAAATATTTACATCTGGTAGATTTAGATGGTGCAAAGGCAAGTCATATTGTGAACCATAAAGTATTGGAGAACATTGCTTCAAAAACTAATTTAAGTATTGATTTTGGAGGTGGTTTAAAGTCGGATGATGATTTACGAATCGCTTTTGAATCTGGTGCAAATCAAATTACTGGTGGTAGTATTGCGGTTAAAAACCCAGATATATTTAAAAGTTGGTTGCAAAAGTACGGAGCTGATAAAATTATTTTAGGTGCCGATGCTTTGGACGAGAAAGTTGCTGTTACTGGTTGGTTAGAAGAATCAGATAAAGAATTACTTCCTTTTATTCAGAATTACGAAAAAGTAGGAGTTAGTTATGTTATTTGTACAGATATTTCAAAAGATGGAATGCTTCAAGGTCCTTCGTTTGACTTATATCAAAAAATATTAAATGAAACCTTAAACATTAAGCTAATTGCTTCAGGAGGAATTTCAACATACGATGAATTACCAAGATTGGCTGAAATGGGTTGTGAAGGAACTATTGTAGGAAAAGCAATTTACGAGCATAGAATAAGTATGAAACAAATTGAAAATTTCATTTTAAATAACTAAATATGTTAACAAAAAGAATCATTCCTTGTTTAGATATTAAAAATGGAAGAACTGTAAAAGGTATAAATTTTGTTGATTTACGTGATGCAGGAGATCCAGTTGAATTGGCTGAAATATATGCTAATGAAGGAGCCGATGAATTGGTATTTTTAGATATTACAGCAACAGAGCAACGAAGAAAAACGTTAGCTGAATTAGTAATGAATGTTGCAGAAAAAGTCAATATACCATTTACTGTTGGAGGCGGAATCTCGTCGGTTGAAGATGTAGAAATATTACTAAATTCAGGTGCAGATAAGGTTTCCATAAATTCTTCCGCAGTAAAAAATCCACAATTAATTAATGATTTAGCAGCTCGATTTGGAAGTCAATGTGTAGTTGTTGCTATTGATGCTAAGCAAATTGATGGAGAATGGGTAGTGCATTTGGTTGGTGGAAAAGTTCCAACAGATATAAAATTATTTGATTGGGCAAAAGAAGTTGAACAACGAGGAGCTGGAGAAATTTTATTTACTTCCATGGATCACGATGGAACAAAAAATGGATTTGCAAATAAAGCATTGGCTTATTTAAGTGAATTGGTAAATATTCCAATTATTGCTTCGGGAGGAGCAGGGAATATGCAACATTTTACTAATACTTTTATAGAGGGAAAGGCAGATGCCGCTTTGGCAGCAAGTGTTTTTCATTTTAAAGAAATTGAAATTAAGGATTTAAAAAACGAATTAAAGAAAAAAGGGATTGCTGTGAGATTGTAAATTTTTTGTCACATTGAGCTTAACGAAGTGCGTAATAAATAACACTAAAAAATGCTAAGATTCTGAATCAAGTTTAGAATGATGATTACTTAATGTAATAATATAAATAAAATTATGAATATAGATTTTAATAAAAGCCAAGATGGTTTAGTACCAGCAATAATTCAAGATGCAATAACTAGTAAAGTTTTAATGCTGGGTTATATGAACAATGAAGCATACACAAAAACTGTTGAGATTGGAAAAGTTACATTTTTTAGTAGAACAAAAAATAGGCTTTGGACAAAAGGCGAGGAGAGTGGAAATTTTCTAAATGTAATTTCAATAAAAAATGATTGTGACCAAGATTCATTATTAATTAAAGTGAATCCAGTTGGGCCAACATGCCATAAAGGAACTGACACTTGCTGGGAAGAAACGAATGAACAATCTTTTGGTTTTTTATCTGAATTAGAAAATGTAATTAAAAGTAGAAGAGAAAACGCAGATTCTAAAAGCAGTTATGTGGCATCTTTATTTGAAAAAGGAATTAATAAGATTGCTCAAAAAGTAGGTGAAGAGGCGGTAGAAATTGTAATTGAAGCTAAAGATAATAACGATGAATTATTTTTAAATGAAGGAGCTGATTTACTATTTCATTATTTAATTTTGCTTCAAGCTAAAGGTTATGCCTTAAATGATGTTGTAAAGGTTTTAGAAGGAAGACATTCATAAAATTTTATTAGAAAAAACTTTTTACTTCATCTTTAATAAATGCCAAAGCTGTATTTGAAGGTGGTGTGCTATTTGATAATTTTTGTAAAATTTCAACTCTCATTTCTTGAGCATTTGTAATTGAATTATCTTCTGAAGTTTTTTTAATAAGTTGTATTGTAGCATTTTTAGAAGCTATAATTACACTCCAGCATTTTTCTGAAATATAAATTTGTTGAGTTAAATTATGTTCAAATTCTTGTTCAATAGTACTTATTAAACTTATTGCATATGAATTTTTATCATTATTGATAGAAGTAACACGTATTAATAATTTTGAAGGATTTATACGCTCTAAATAAAGTGTCATTCGTTCATAAGCTTGTAATTTTGTTGGGAGTGCTTCTTTTCTGTTTTCTTTTAATAAACTTATTTTTAATTTTTTTTCTTCAGATTTTGTATGATTTAAAAAGAAAAAATATGCAATTACACCTGTAATTATTGAAGGTAGTGTATAACTAAGTAATTCTATTATTTTTGTTAATGTCATAAGAATGTATATTAAAAAATCAAATTTATTGTTTGTATACTGAAATTCAAAATTTATTATAATTATAATGTAAGAGTTTGATTTCT
>NZ_CALAEQ010000059.1 GCF_937891065.1 uncultured Lutibacter sp.
AAATAAATTGTAATTTCTTAATTTTTAAAGCAATATGTATAATTTTATAGAAATATAAAGCTTACTTAATTTAAAGCAAAAATATTGCAATTAATCTAATATTTTTATAAATTTGCAATCTTCTAAAAGTATATATATACTGCAATAAAATAAAGTAAATTTTTATATAAAATTACCCCTTAATTAATAGGGAAACTAAGATGAAACAAAGAATTTTAATTGTTAATAGTGGCGGTGATTGCCCCGGAATGAACGCCGTAATAAGAGCCATTGTTAAACGAGCAAAGCAAGAATCTAAATGGGAAATTATTGGTAGTATAAACGGTTTTGATGGTATTTTATCTGAACCTCTTGAAATAATGCCACTTACCCAAAAGAGTGTTGAAGGAATCCATACACAAGGAGGAACTATTTTAACAACGAATAATAAGCGTAATCCATTCAGTTACCCTGTAAAGCAAGCTGATGGCACATTAAAAAATGAGGATGTTACTGATAAACTAATTTACAATTTAAAAGTTTTTGGTTTTGATGCTGTCATTCATATTGGTGGAAATGAATCGCATAAAATTTCGCTTAAATTATCTGAAAAAGGTGTAAATATTGTAGGAATTCCAAAAACTATAAATAACGATTTATCTATAACTGATTATTCCTTTGGTTTTCAAACAGCTGCACAAGTAGCAACTGAAGCTGTTGATAAATTAATAACTACTGCAAGATCACACAATCGTGTTTTAATTTTAGAAGTTATGGGTCGTGATGCGGGTTGGATAGCTTTACATGCTGCAATTGCAGGAGGTGCTAATGTTTGCTTAATTCCTGAAATACCATTTAATATGGATAAGGTTGTGAAAAAATTGACCTCTAAATATTCAACTTATGGTCGTGGCTATGCAAATATTGTTGTTGCAGAAGGTGCTCATTTTAAAGATGAAGAAGGTAATATTATACAAGGAAGTATTGCTCGTAAAATTGCAGCAAAATTAAGGGAAATAAATTTTGAAGCTGATGTTAGAGAAACTATTCTTGGTCATTTACAACGTGGGGGAACTCCAATAGCTTTTGATCGTATATTAGCGACAGAATTAGGAGTTAAAGCATTTGAATTGGTGCTAGAAAGGAAATTTGGGACAATGGCAATTCATCAAAATTCAAAATTATCACATATGGATTTAGAAAAAGTAATTAACCAATACAATAAAGTTGATTTATCACATAATTTAATTCATACTGCTAAAGGGATAGGCATTAGTTTTGGTGATTAATATTTATTAAAATAAAGACATAATTTATAAAATTATATAGGGAATCATGAAGAAAAAAGTATTAGTATTAACAGGTGGAGGCGATTGCCCAGGATTAAATGCTGTTATAAGAGGAATCGTAAAAAGAGCTGCACAAACTGAAGATTGGGAAGTAGTTGGAAGTATTCAATCGTTTGATGGAGTTTTACGTGAACCTACTGAGATTATAGAGTTAAGTGAAAAAAGAGTTTCCGGAATTCATTATCAAGGAGGAACCATATTAGGAACAACAACCAAAGGTGGTCCACTTGCATGGCCAGTTAAAGAAAATGATGGTACTTGGTCTTTTATAGATCGTTCAGACGAAATGATTCGTAAGTTAAAACATTTAGGAATTGAAGCTGTGATTAGCATTGGTGGTGATGGTTCTCAAAAAATTTCTCAAGTTCTTTTCGAAAAAGGGTTGAATATTATAGGAGTTCCTAAAACAATTGATAACGATTTATCTGCAACCGATTATACTTTTGGATATCAAACAGCTGTACAAATTGCTACGGAAGCTGTAGATAGATTGGTAACAACCGCGGCATCACATAACCGTGTAATTATACTTGAAGTTATGGGTAGAGATGCAGGTTGGATTGCTTTGAGTTCTGCTATCGCTGGTGGTGCAGAAGTTTGCTTGATTCCTGAAATTCCTTATGATGTAAATAACGTACTTAAAGTAGTTAATA
The DNA here is from genome assembly GCF_937891065.1 of uncultured Lutibacter sp. Classification (GTDB taxonomy): domain Bacteria; phylum Bacteroidota; class Bacteroidia; order Flavobacteriales; family Flavobacteriaceae; genus Lutibacter. The sequence goes on from NZ_CALAEQ010000059.1 coordinate 1,982, forward strand.
AACGTTTTAAAGATGGCAAAGGACACGTAATTATTGTTATTGCAGAAGGTGCTAAACCAAAAGATGGTGATGTTTTGTCTAAACAAAGTGAAGAAGTTGGTAATGCCAATTTAAAATTAGGTGGTGTTGCTCATAAATTATTAGAAGATTTAAAAGCCGCAGGTTGTGATGCTGATATGAGAGAAACTGTACTTGGGCATTTACAACGTGGTGGAATACCAATTGCTTTTGACCGTATTTTGGCTACTCAATTTGGTGTAAAAGCAATGGAATTAGCATTGGAAGGAAATTATGGTAAAATGGTAGCTTATCAACATCCAAGCATTGTAGCTGTTCCTTTCTTAGAAGCTATTAGTAAATACAATATTATAAAACAAGATTCTTCATTAGTACATACTGCAAGAGGAATTGGGATGTCTTTTGGAGATAGATAATATTTCAAAAAAATAGTATTAAAAAAAACACTTTGGAAGATTATTTCTTACTTCTAAAGTGTTTTTTGCTTTATTTAAAAATCATTAAAGTTTAATTCGTGAAATAATGGATACGAACTACTATTTCTTTTTAGGAGTAGCTTCTGTTTTTGAAACTAGTTCATTTTTATGTTGCAATACATAGTTAGCGACTAATTTATCTACCAATTCTTCTTTTGTTAAATGATGAAAAATAGTTTTTATTTCACCTTTTAAAGTTTGTGAAATTTCATTATTTGGCTTCGTTTTAAATAATTTTTTAGCCCATAATAACATATTATTTTCTTCAATACTTTGTATAGTTGGCTTTTTAAATTCTTTAAAAGTAATTCCCAGCTCTTTTTTAAAATCAGCTAAATTAGGAGTTTCTTCTTTTTGTAAAACTGTTAATGAAAGTCCCTTTGCTCCTGCCCTTGCTGTTCTTCCACTTCTATGAACATACGTTTCAGCAACATCAGGTAAATGATAATTTACAACGTATGATATTTCTTTCACATCAATTCCTCTTGCAGCTAAATCTGTTGCAACTAAAATATCAATATAACCTTCTCTAAACTGTCCCATAATTCTATCACGAATAGGCTGCGTTAAGCTTCCGTGAATTGCACCAGATGAGAATTTATGAATCGCTAAGTTTTTAGCTAATTTATTAACTGCTGCTTTTGTTTTGCAAAATATAATACCTCGTTCTCCCTCTTTTGAAGATAAAAAATGCATTAATACATTTAATTTTTCAATAGGTTCTACAACAACATATTCGTGATCAATACCTAGATTTCCTACTGTTTTCATGTCTACACTTACTTGTGTAACATTTTTAGACATATAATTTTGTACCAATTGTTTAACAGTTCCAGGTAAGGTTGCTGTAAACAAGAAAGTTCTTTTCTTTTTTGGCAATTCAGCAATAATTTCATCTAAACCTTCTTTTAAAGAAGTAAGCATTTCATCTGCTTCATCTAAAATTAAAAAGTTGGTTTGTTTTATATCTATTGCTTTTCGTTTTATCAAATCAATTAAACGCCCTGGTGTTGCAATTACTATATGTGTTGTTTTAGTTAAACGCTCAATTTGTGGTTTTATAGGAATTCCACCACAAGTTGCTGCAATAGAAATTTCTGGTAAATAAGTAGCATACGCTTCTATATTACTAAATATTTGATGTCCTAATTCTCTTGTTGGAACTAAAATTACAGCTTGAACATGTTGTTTGTCTAAATCTATTAATTGTAATAAAGGCAACCCAAAAGCAGCTGTTTTTCCTGTTCCTGTTTTAGCTAAACCAACAAAATCATTAGTTGTTGTTAATAATACGGGAATTGCTTTCTCTTGAATTTCTGTAGGCTCAAAAAATTTTGAATCCACTAAACTTTTTAATATGGGTGCTGATATTCCTAAATCAGAGAATTGTTTTGACATATTTTTAATTTTTGCAAAGGTAATAAGTCTTTAGTCTAAAAAGTAAATAACTTGAAGCAAATAAATTATTTTATTAAAATTAATAATAACAAACAAAATAAAATTCTGAAATACACTTCTACTCCAATCATTAACCAAATTTAGATACCGTATACCCTAATTTTTCTTTTTTTAAGATGGGTATTATTGAAACGTTTAATCAATTCATCTACTTTTGAAGCAGCCACACCAACAAAAGCACAATCACTCTTCAATTCAATAATTCCTAATTCGTGTTTATTTAATTTTCCTTCTTTAAAAAATAAACCTGCAATATCACCTTTTGAAATTTTATCTTTTCTTCCACCTGAAATAAACAACGTTTTCCATTTTGAAGGTTCTGGAGTAGGATGTTTTTCTATCGTTTCAATTTCAGAATTTTCAGTAAAATCTGAAGGTTTTTCTTTTTTCCATTGAATTACATAAGCAGTTCCTTTACTGTTCATTCTGGCTGTTCTTCCGTTTCTATGTGTAAATTCATCTCTTTTTAATGGAAGCTGATAATGAATAATATATTTTATTTCTGGAATATCTAAACCTCTAGCAGCCAAATCTGTAGCTACTATTAGTTGATGTGTCCCATTACGAAATTTTATCAATGTTCTTTCTCTATCTTGCTGTTCCATTGAACCATAAAAACAACCATGACTAATATGATTATCGGTAAAATAATCACTTACCATTTCAATAGTATCTCTAAAATTACAAAAAATTATTGCTGGTTCATTTTTTAAGGAACAAACCAAATCTACCAATGTTTCTAATTTATCTTTGGTTGGAGAAATTACAGTTTTAATGTTTAAAAGTGTCGTTTCTTTTGTTAAATAATTAATGGTTTTTGGATTCTCTAACCCAACAAATTCAGGAATTTTTAGTCCTTTTGTTGCGGATGTTAAAATTCTTTTGTTAACCATTCTAAGCGATGCTATAATTTCAATCATTTCATCTTTAAAACCTACTTCCAACGATTTATCAAACTCGTCTAATACTAAGGTTTTAATATCTTCTGTTAAAAAAGTACCTCTTCTTAAATGATCTGAAATTCTACCAGGTGTACCAATTAAGATAGCTGGACTATGATTTAAATCTATTTCATCTTTAGAAAATGAACGTCCACCATAAACTGCATTGGCTTTAAAACCAGTTCCCATTTCTCTTATAACTTGCTCAATTTGAATTGCTAATTCTCTTGAAGGTACTAAAATTAGTGCTTGCACATTTAAACAGTCTGCATCCAATTCTTTAATAATTGGTAATAAAAAAGCGAGCGTTTTTCCTGTACCTGTTGGTGATAATAGCACAACATTGCTTGTAGCTTTAATTACTAAAGCTGCTTCCTCTTGCATTGGATTTAAGGTAACAATCCCTAACTTCTCCAAAATATGATGTTGATGTTTAATGTAATTTGCCATTATGTGAACATAAGTTTATTAAGGAAAGTTATTATAAAATAAGTAGCTATATACTAATTAATCTTCTGGTGGTCTACCATGGATAGATTCAAAGTCGGCATCAAAATTATCTCTTAAATATAAACGAAGTTTGGTTCTATAATCTTCTTTTAACCAAGTAACAAAATTGTGTGTACTTCTGCAAATACATTTCGTATATCTGTCTATTCTATAATCAATATCATCACTTAATTTTTTTGATAAATCATACGCGTCATAAACATCTTCACTATTTTCAATACATATTTTTGCATGCTGTATTATTGAATTCTCTAACACAACTTTTGAAGATTCTCCATTACTGATAGATTCTATATAGAATTTTTTAATATCAAAATATACTTCCTTAGAATTAGAGAATTGAACTCTCAAATCATCTGGCATTTCATATTTAAAATTACTTTCTAATTCTTCATCACTTAAAATTTTATCTAAATAATAATTAGGTGATTTAAATATTTTTTGCCAATCTAAATCTGCTCCCCAATCTCCAAAACGATGTGTGTTATTCCCTAAATCAATTACAGAGAATGTAGACTTATCTTTTAAAATACGTGAACCACGACCAATCATTTGATAATACAATCCTAATGATTTTGTAGCTCTATTTAATATAATCGTCTTAACAGTTGGCTCATCAAAACCAGTAGTTAAAATACTTACAGATGTTAGTATTGCATGTGGCGTATCTTTAAACCATTTCAGCACCATTTTCCTGTCTTTTTTGCTATACGTATTGTCTAAATGAGCAATAGGATATCCAGCAGCTTTAAAGGTTTCAAACACTTGAATAGAAGTGTTTATCCCGTTATTAAAAATTAAGGTTTTCTTTTCTTTAGAATGTAATTCATATGCTTGTACTAACATTCCAAGCATTTCATTATTAGTGTATAAATCTTCAGAAGATTTTACGGTATAATCTCCATTTGCGCCAACCTCTAAAGAAGTTAAACCAACATTATATGAAAAAACTTCAGCACGCGCCAAAAATTCATTTTCAATTAATGAAGCAATTGTTTCTCCAACAATTAATTCATTATAATTATCTTTCATTGGGAGCTTCATGTTTGAGCTCAATGGTGTTGCAGTAACACCTAAAATAAACGATTTATCAAAAAACTCAAATAATTTGGTGAATGAATTATAATGTGCTTCATCAATAATAACTAAACCGATATCAGAAACATCAAATTTATTATCGATTAACCTATTATTTAACGTTTCAACCATAGCAACAAAACAGCTATATTCATCTTGGTCGTCTAGGTTTGCTTTACTATCTACCACTTTATTAGTAACACCAAACTCTGTAAGCATTTTTGAAGTTTGCTTACTTAATTCTACTCTATGTGTTAATACTAATGCTTTTTTCTTGTGGTGTTTCAAATATTGGCGAACAATTTCAGAAAAAATTACTGTTTTACCACCTCCTGTTGGAAGTTGATACAGTAAATGATAATCATCAGGAGATTCTTCAAAACTTTTAAAAATTTTATCAATAGCCTCTTTCTGATAACTATAAAGATCTTTTCCAGCTTTTCTTTCTTCTAATTCTATAGATTTTTCTGACACGTAAATGATTATTTGATAGATTGCAAAAGTACCGCCTTTATTAGGTTTAAAATAGCAAATTCTTGTAAAAGTTTTAAAAAAACTTTAAATTATACTTATTTTGAAAAATTTATCAAACGTTTATAGAAATAAAGAAACTATTATATTTACCTGATTATCTGCATTTTACCAATCTATTGGTTGATAGTCTTTTAGGAATTTTCCACACCAATGTTTTCCTGTATTTATTCCATCTAAAAGAGGGTCCATAACCCTAGCAGCACCATCTACAATATCTAATGGAGGTTGAAAATCGTGAATTTCAACTTTTTTCTTTGATAATTCAACAGGATCTTCATCAGTAACCCAACCTGTATCAACGGCATTCATATAAATACCATCTTTTGCAAGAGTAGCTGCAGAAGTATGTGTCATCATATTTAATGCTGCTTTTGCCATATTTGTATGTGGATGGCGATCTTGTTTTTTAAAACGATGGAACTTTCCTTCCATAGCAGAAACATTAATAATGTGTTTTTGACCTGTATTTTCTTTCTTCATAATATTAGAAAGACGATTGTTTAACACGAATGGAGCTATAGAATTAACCAACTGAACTTCAATCATTTCCGTTGTTTCTATTTCTCCTAATTTTAAACGCCAACTATTTGTTTTTCTTAAATCAACTTGCTGTAAATCAGCATCTAATTCACCTTCAGGAAAAACTTCTTTTGCACTTAATGAATTATCAAAACTATAAGGTATTTGAGATAATTTTGCTGAAGATCGTATACCAATTCCTGGTTCTGGACCATGCCAAGTTACAGGTAAAGAATTATTTTTAGGGTTTACAACACCTGTTGTTAGCGTTTTTAATTCTTGTAAACAATTATGATGATCGGCTAATAAGTCTTTTGCCGATTTTGGTAAAGCTTCATAGGGCAACTCTTCTTTTTCCATTAAATGATGAAAGAATCCGGCTGGTCTTCTCACCGTTTGAGCAGCATTATTTATTAAAATATCCAATCGTTCATATTGTTGCTCAATAAAATTGCAAAAAATCTCAACACTAGGAATATGTCTTAAATCTAAGCCATGAATTTTTAAACGTTTTCCCCATTTACTATAATCATCTTCTTGAGAAAACCGCAAAGCAGAATCTACTGGAAATCTTGTAGTTGCAACAACGGTAGCTCCAGAGCGTAACAACATTAAAGTAATATGGTATCCAATTTTTAAACGTGAACCTGTTACAATTGCAACTTGACCTGTTAAATCTGCTGATTGAAAACGTTTTGCATAGTTAAAATCACCACATTCAGTACACATAGTATCATAAAAATGATGCAATTTTGTGTAAACCGTTTTACAAACGTAGCAATTCCTTGGAGATTCTAATTTTAATTCTTTATTGTTATTTTCTCCAGTTAGATTTATTAATAATGGAGCTACAAAAACAGCCGCTTCACGAGCACTTCTAATTCCCGTCTCTTTACGCGCATGTTTATCACGTGCTATCATTTTTCTTTTGACAGCTTTTTTAGCATCTTTTTTTCTACGAGAAAATTCATCACGATTCGGTCTAGTGAGCAATCCTGCCGCTGTCATTAAAGCAATTCGCTTTTCCTCAGGTAGTTCAAATATTTGATCTGTATCTTCAACCAATTTTTGTAAAATTGAAATACAAATCTCTATTTGCTCTTGACTTACCTTATCAGTCACATCCTCATTTTTTTGCTTCATAAATTTTATTTTCAAGGCTGCAAATATAAGATTAAATACTGTTTGCTTAACAAAAAATTAAAAGCAAGTAATTTACAATATATCAATTAGTTAACTATATTTATTTTGAAATTTACAAAAAATAAAGAAAAAAGTAAAAATGTAATTTGTTAATTAAACTAACAGTTTTTGAAATTTTAATTCACAAAAAAAGCTTGAAAATTAATTCCAAGCTTTTTATAAAATATTATAAATAAATATTACTTTCTATGTAAAGGATCTGCTCCTATTGTTCCAATTAAGCTTTCTAAATAATTGGTTGAATTTATTTCTTTATACATTTTTTTAACATTCTTCAGTCTATCTAAAATATTCATTTCAGTAACAATTGAAGAATTATTTGAATTTGAAATAAAATCTTCAAGATATGCTATTTGCTTTTTATAAAAAATTGCATCTTTTTGTTGTTTCAATAACAGTCTTTTTTTATACCAATCGCTATTGATTACATAATCTCTTTCAAAATATTTTCTTAATTCTAAATCGCTTATATCTTTTCCTTCAAAATTACCATAAGCCATTACATGAAGTAGTATTTTTAATGGAGGAATAGCAGCATCAATACTTCCATCTTCAAAATAGCGAAGTGCTACTTTTTTCTGAGTTTCAACAATATTATTAATTCCATCAACATAATCTTCTAAACCTTGTAATTCAGGTTTTAACATTTTCTCATTAAATACTTCATTTGGCTCATCAAATAAACGATTCAAACATAATACGGCAAAAGTACTTGTAATTCTATACCCTAAACGACTTGCTAAAACTTTGTCTCCTTTATAATCAAAGTCCTCAAGTTTTTCAAGTGAACCATTCTTAATAAGTAATTTTGGATCTCTATCTTTTGTAGATAAACGTGCCCAAATTTCTGGAATTAATATACTAATATCGTGATCAACCTTATTTTCAATTCCAATATTACCAGCAGCAGTACTATATGCATCAGACTCTGTTAAAATATGTGATAATAATGCATTATTTAAATCGGTTGTTGGAGAAAGCATATTAAAAGGACCTTTTGTTAAAGCTCCTTCTGAACCAGCTCCTGTTGTTGATGGTGATTTACCTGTAAGACTAGAAATAAAGTCCATAAATAACTCTGGAGCCTCTTGATAATGTATCGGATTATATACGGCTAAAGGACGAATTCCAGCTTCTTTATCTATTGGATTATTTCTTCTTCCTGGTAAAACCGCATTTACGACATTAATTACAGGGTCATTTGATTTCATTTTTCTAGCTAAACGAACTCCTATTTCACCTAAATAACTATTTTCAGTTTCATTTACCTGAATATTACGTTCTAAATAACGAGGGTTTTTTGTAGGTTCTCCATCAACAATACGTGTATGAGATGGTAATGCAAAATACTCTTCTTTATTTGGGCTATTTAAAACTTCTATAATTAAATCTTTAACTGGCTGAGTGTATTTATCGAAGTTAATTGCATCTTCAAAAATTTCAATCGCATCTTTCTTCTTTAAAAGCTCATAATTGGTTAAATATGTATTTGGCGAAACTAAATCAAGTTCAGCTTGTTTATCATAACCTCTCACAATTGCTTCATCTGGTCTCTGAAATAAATGAGCTTCACAATTAGCTACAACCTTAAAACTTTTGTTTGTGTAATTAGGGTTTAAGTTTTTAAATTTATTTCTTGGCAACGTAATTGTTGCGGAAATATCATCCTCCATTTGTATTTTTTGACTAGGAGCAAAATCTGATCGTAACTTGTTTAATAACCAAGTACCTTTTTGATTAAAACCAATACGCACATAACTACCAATTACAGGGGTATTATTATATCTAACACCTGTTCCATTTTGACCGTTAATAATTTCAACCGACATATAGTCTTTCCAGTTTAATGCACCGTGGTCTTGACGATACAATCTCTTTATAAATAAAACTAAAGATCTAATATGAACAGGAATATTTCTCAAGAACTCATTAAATTCCTCATTATTTTCATCTGAAGGTGTTAATAATTTAACTGCTGATCCCAAAGTCCTTTCTGGGCTTAAAAACGATCTAGAAAGTGGTAATTCAGGGTTATAGTTAGCCCATCTTGTTGAATAATTATATTCTATTAACTCATCGGCCTTTTTAAAATCTTCATCAATATCAACTATGTTAAATGCACTATATGTGATCGCATTTTGCATAGATTTTGATATTTCTGATTTTCCACCACCTGAAACAGTGCAAGGCTTATGGCAAAAAACACCTTCAGCCGCAGTATTTAATATTCTCCACATGGAAATAGCTCCATGTCTCTCTAACTTAAATTTATTACCTGTTGGATGTACATACGTTTTATCAGGAGATAATATTAATTTTTGATCCTGGTTGTTATGTGTCCAAGTAATACTATTTGTATTAATGTTGATATAAGCAAACTCCGGTAAATAGATAATATTTGGATACTTTTTATCCACGGCATAATATTCAGGTTTAACATCTATTCTATCTCCTAAAAACATTTTTACGTCTTCAAAGCTAAATTTGTCACCAAATTTTGAAGAAAATTCTTTACCATCAACAATATCGCCCATTACAGCTCTTGAAAATGCAATTGCACCTCCAGAATGTTCTTCCTCTACCAATCCAAATAAATTTGCAGAATAACTAATTTGAGTTTTAATTTCTTTTTTAGAATATCCGAAATAATTATCAGCAATTAGAGTTACTACCACTCCTCTGTCGTCTCTACAAGATACTTTAAAAGCACTCCCGTTATTATACAACTCATTCTCATTTTTCCAACACATTCCATCATTTTTTTGACGGTCAGTTGCGTAATCAAAATGTGGTAAGCCAACATCCTTTTTCTTAAGTGTTTTTAAATGTGGAGCCAATATAATACAACCTGTATGGCCTGTCCAGTTTTCAGTATCCAATGCCGCATCATTTTGAGCTAAATTTGGATCTCCAGCATTTCCAAAAATAGATTCTACAAAGTCTAAGTTACTTACCAAACTTCCAGGAACAAAAAAACGAACTTCCAAACTCTTTTTAGAAGTAATCCCTTTAGCTTCTGGACAAACAGTTGGACGCATTAATAATGAAACCATTAATTTTGCTTTATCCTCTTGATTGGCAGTAAAAGGCAACGTTTTTAAATCATCTGAAGGGTTTACAGCTGCATTTAAAAAATGAGCAAAGGTTATTTTTGGAACTTCCTTCTTATCTAAAGGAACAGGTAAATCCCCTTCAACAATATGAAATGTTCCTATAGTAGTTCTTTTATCGTGTACAGGATTATTTAATATTCCTTGTTTTATTCTATGTGAAGTTATATTCTCACTTATAAAAGTGCTTCCATTTGGTGGTAAACTAATCTCTCGCGCGTGTCCTTTTTGTGTTAAAACCAATGTGTTATTCGGTAAGGCATACGATTTTTCAAATTTAACATCTTTTAAATAATCATTTAAAAAGTTTTGAATTCTTGAATCTACTGGAGAAAGGTGGTGAGAAAGTAATCTAGATTTTTCTCTAAAACTTTTAATCAACCCATTGGTCAATTCCATAAATTTAGGATTACAAAGTTTTAGTTCATCATCTTCATTATCGCCAAAGATTGGCTGTCCTAAAGAAGCCAGTTGAAGATTTATATATCTAACGGTATCTTTTTTTCTTCTAATTTCTTGTTCTTCGCTTAGTCTATTATCTATTTTCATCTATAAAAAAATTTAAATCCATAAATTATATATTTATCGACTTGTTCAAAAATAATTATTAACCTATGAAATTTTTGGATTTAACAATCTTAATCTTCCATATATGCAGTGTAATAATCCTAAATATAAACGATAAAATTAAACTATTCTTTTATATTAACTGCTGTCTACAAATTTAAGAATTTATCCCTTTTTTTAATGTATAATATATAGAAAAATGCGAAATCGTAATAGTTGTAATTTTGTGATTAAATAGGTGCTTTAGCTGAATTTAATAGCTATTATTTGAGCTATTTAAAATATAATCTTGCACTCTTTTTGTTAAGGATAGAACGCTTTGATTTGAATTCTTTTCACTGCTTATAAAAATGCATAAATATAAGAAGTGATTACTGACCAAGAAGAATGTTTACCAAAGTAGAATGCCTGAATATAAATTATAAGCATAAAAAAACCGAAAATCAATTTTCGGTTTTTTATTTTCATTAAAATAACTTTATTTCGCTATCCTTTTATAAAACAACTGAAATTAATTATCTTGAATAATTAGGCGATTCTTTAGTAATTGTAACATTATGAGGGTGACTTTCACGCATTCCTGCAGAAGTAATTTTTACAAATTTAGCTTCTTTTTGAGCTTCAATATCTTTTGCTCCACAATATCCCATTCCTGCACGCAAACCTCCAATAAATTGATGCATTGTTTCTTGTAACTCACCTTTATAAGGTACTCTTCCTAC
>NZ_CALAEQ010000060.1 GCF_937891065.1 uncultured Lutibacter sp.
GCAAAAGCTCGTGCTAATATTTTATTTCTAACGTTGTTTAATGCAACCAGTTTTGGTTTTCCTTCTGCTATTTTTTTCTTATAATATAATTTTAATTCGCTATCATGTTGTATTGCAGAAACACTCGCCAAACTCAATAAAGTCTTCATTTTCCTGTCTCCAACATGATGACATTTGTTGTTTCTATTGATACTCGTTCCTGAGCTATATGCAAAAGGCGCTGTACCACAGTAACTTGAGAATTGACGCCAATTATTGAACCTTTTAAAGTTTGAAGTGTGGTAGAGTAATTGACACGAGAGAATTAAACCAACACCTCTCATTGTATTTAAAAGTGTAAAATTAGTATCTAATGATTTTTTAGATTTTATGATTGTCTTCATTCTGTTTTCAAGCACTAAAATCTGCTTTGTAATATACGAAATACTACGCTGTAAGCTCTTACAGCAAATATCTGTAGAAGGGCTGCTTAAAAGGTTTTTAATTTCTTTTAAACTACTCAACAGACCTGTTCGGTTACGCACTAACTGGTCTCTAAATGCTAGTAGTCTTCCTAATTCTAAATATTCGTTATTCTTTGCGCTACTTAGACTTAGTTCCTCTCTATGAAGCCAAGCATAACGGGCTATCATAGCTGAGTCTAACTTATCTGTCTTCCCTCTAACAATACCAGCTGAACGTTTTATCAATAAAGGGTTTTCTTCTACATAATCAATGGCTCTTTCTTCTAGATAAATTGAAAGGTTTACGGAGTAGTTTCCTGTATTCTCAAAACAATAAAAAATACAAAGCGTATCAAGATGTTTCTTTGACCAAGATAATAGCTCTTTAAATCCCTTTGTATTGTTTGAAAATAAACGGTGCACACCTTTTTTATGTATATAAGCATCTATTGTTAATTTTGATACATCAATACCGATTACATCTACATAATTTTTCATATTTTTATAATTAAATTAATAATTGTTGCTATGACTATTACCTTTAATGGGTTCTAATAAACCTGGTATTCCAAGTGGTCCTAAGCAACCTAAGAGAGACAAGAGGACTAACACTTATAAAAGAGCTGTTAATCTAAAACTCGTTTTAGTTCTCCTCTTGTTTCTTAGTAAAGTTAACAAGCAATATTTTATATTGCGAAATAAAGAAACTCGTTGCCCACTATATTGGATGAAATATTAAAATAGAAAATAATTTAATAAATACAAACAAAATGAAAAAGACACTTTTAATTATTGGACTTATCATCTTCACTTTTACAACAGTTAATGCTCAAAAAGGAGTTGATTTCGGAGTAAAAGGCGGAATTAATTTTAGTAATATGACTTCAGATAATTTTTATGAGAGCGATAGTAAAATAGGATTTCATATCGGATTAGTTACAGAAATTCCATTCAGTAATAAATTTTCAATTCAACCTGAAATTTTATACTCAACCCAAGGTGCTGATGCAAAACTATCAATGGTTGGTGGAGGACCATTATTGACAGAATATAGTTTAGATTATATTCTAGTACCTATTTTAGCTAAGGTATATTTATCTAATAATTGGTCAATAGAATTTGGACCATCTTTTAACTTTTTAATTAATGATGAAGCATTTCGACCAACTCTTCAAGATATAATTATTGGAGAAGAAATAATACAACGAAAATATATAGATGCTAAAGGAAATAGTTTTGAGTTTAGCGGAATATTAGGTATTTCTTATAAATTCAAAGAAAACTTTTTTGGGTCTGTAAGATATTTTCAAGGCTTAACTGATTCGATTGATGATGATGCAAAAAATAATGGATTTCAACTAGGTATAGGATTTATGTTTTAGGTAGTTAAGAATAAAAATACAGTGGGCAACACCTCATAAAATTTATGCTTACATTTAAACTAAATAACAAACCGAAAAACATTCAACTAACGATTTGCTACTTCCGAAAAATCTCCGATTTTCCAGTCGCACAAATCTTATAAAATCCCGTTATGCACAAGCGGATTTCAAAAAAAATTGAATAAAAAATATACTATGAAATTTATGAAAAAGATTATAATATTAATTTATGTAATTCTTAACTCTACTTTTTCCATTTCACAAGAAAGAGAGATTAAAGGAATTATAACAGACAGTCTGAAAAACCCAATTCAATATGTAAATGTCGGAATTCTAAATAAACCCGTAGGAACAGTTACAAATGAAAATGGAGAATTTTATTTAAACATTAATAATTCTTTCATTTCAGACACGTTAAAGATTTCTTGTTTAGGTTTTAAACCTAAAGAATTAGTAATTAAAAGTTTGTTAAGTGAAAAAACTGATTTGAGTATTTCTTTGAATAATTATACAGAAAAACTTGATGAAATTTTAATAAATTCCAGTAATTTAAAGACTTATACAAAAGGAAAGGAAAAAACAAAAACTAAAAATGAAGTTTTTTTTGCTATTCCTAGTTTGAAAAATCTGAATTTAGGTTCTGAAATTGGTCGAAAATTTTCTTTAGGAACAAAAAAACCAAGTTTATTAAAAGAATTTAAATTCTTCCTCAAAGAAAATAATTTTGAATCGGTTTTGTTTAGACTAAATTTCTACACAATAGAAAATAATAAACCATCTAAGAAAATAAATAACACGAATATTCTTATTCCAGCAGACAATCAATTGACAGGTTGGATAACTGCCGATTTATCAGATTACGGAATTAAAACTCAAGAAGATATAATTATAACAGTTGAATGGATTAAAGCTTCAGAAAAAGGAGATAAATTGAGTTTGCCAATCCTAATTCCATCATTTAGTTCGACACATTATTATAAATATGGAACTCACGCTAAATGGAAAAAATATGGAAGTATTTCAACAGCAATGATGTTAACATACAAACAATGAAAACAGATAGAAAAAGCCAGTGCATAACAACTCATAAAATTTATGCTTACTTTTAAACTAAATAACGAACCGACAAACATTCAACAAGCGATTTGCTACAACCGAAAAATCTCCGATTTTTAAGTCGCACAAATCTTATAAAAGCCCGTTGGCAAACATTATGAACAGAGCACTAAAATTAATATTAATCTTGATTTCAAC
>NZ_CALAEQ010000061.1 GCF_937891065.1 uncultured Lutibacter sp.
ACGAGACAGCTTCTTTATGTGACAATTCTATTGGTTTTAAGCGAATATTCATTTGTTTTATACTTCTATAAGTAGCCCAAGAGCCACTCTCTCCAGTTTTACTTGGAATTCCAATAACCTCATCACCAATTTTAAATTGTTTTACTTTATTTCCAATAGCTGTAATAACCCCTGAAAAAGTTGAACCCATTATAAAAGGAGCTTCATTTGAGACCACTTTGGGGCCTAAAAACCGACCAACTGCGGTTCCTTGTGCAACAGCAATATCATCTATATGTAGTGCAGATGCCATTATTTGCACGAGCACTTCGTCTTCTTTTATTTGTGGAATAGGTAGGATTAATTCTTGTATTTCATTAGGAATATTGCCAATTTCTGGTTTTTCAATTAATCCAAAAGCTTTCATTGTAGGTTGTGTTTTCTTGTCCATTGTAATTATTTCAGTTACCGATTTGTAAATGCTCCGTTTTAAAGTTGTGTGTGCCTAGTTGTATTTAGTTTAAATTTAAGTGTAAATTTTAGTCATTTCATATCTATTTACGATTTGACTAAAATTTATCCACCCTGGAATCGTCTCATATGATTTAATAAATTTGAATCCTGCCTTTTTCAATACTTTATTCGGTGCAATATTTTCTGAATATGGCTCGCAAATCAATTTTTCTAATCTCAGATTTTTGAAATACAAAGGTGCTGTCTGTTTTAGAAAATTATAACCTAATCCGTTTTTTCTAAAATCATTTTTCCATAGATGTAAATGCATCGTTGCAGTTTTACCAAAGTAAATATTATTAATATTTGAGTGACCAGATGGTTTCCCATTTATTAGCCATATTATATAATAAAATTCCTTTTTCTTAAATGGTTTTTCATATTCTGAATTAAGCTTTTTAATCCATTCCGATCTTTCAGGAAGCTTTTTTTTATCTGCTCCCATTCCCTTTAGAAATTCTGAATCAGCATTGAAAAAATAGTCAACTATTGATTCAATATCACTCTTTTCCATTTCTCTAACTGATAGTTTCATTCTTTTTTCTTTTTTTATGCTTGGGAACTCGTATCATCAATCCCAAAAGTTCAACCTTTAAATGGTTTATATCATTGGTAGGTTCAAATAGGAATTGGTTTTAGATCTGTTTCGTTAAATTGTTGAATGAAGCATCTTATTTATCTGTTATTGCATAAATATAACCATCAGAACTTCCAAAATAGATCACTTGATTTGATATTACAGGTGAGGATAAAATTGCTCCTGCGTTAATAAAAACATCTCTATAAAGAGAAGATAATGTTGGCATGTCGCTTATGTCTTTTGTTAATTCAGTTCTTATTTCTGGATCAATTTCACCGCTACTATTAAAAAAATTCAGAGTATCAGTTTTACAACCAATAGTTTGAAATTCCCAAATAACATCTCCCTTTCCATATTCAGACTCAAACTCCAACTGATTTTTATTACTTATTTTATATTTCCAAACTATTAAATACATATCATTAATTAAATTTAATTCCTGTTTGTCTAGCGATTATTTACAACTAACGGTTCGTATAATAGTAGCCGATTTTGGGTTTCATTCCTGTCAAGTTACAAGAAATTTGAAGCGGGCTACACCCCATGAATTTACAACTCTTTCGACTATTATTTTTATACATTGTCATGCACAGTACTTGTTATTTTTTCTGTAAGTGATTTTATAAACTTGTCGTTTGTACCGCAACAACCGCCAAAAATTTTAAAATTAAACTCATTTTTTAGAAAGCACATTTCCCTAATTATTTTTTTTAAATCATCTTGTTGTAGTATGTTGCAATTATTTAGTTCCGCAGGGGTCAAAATTGAAGTGTTAGATTGAATACCTTTAAAACGCTCTAAAAACTGACTATTCCTATTTTTTTCTTGAATTATTCCATGAATTAAGTTAGTTGGATGAATACAATTTGTCATATAACAAATTGGGCTTGGAAATACTTCTTTATCTATTATTTCAATTGCTTTAGATAAAATTGTTCCATCCATTAAGCAACCATCTTTTTTTAACATGAAACTTATAATATAAGGGATATTAGTTTCAGCCATAGCCCTTGCCATACCAATAGTTTCATTCATTTCAGGCATTATTCCCGCAAACAAAAAATCAATGTTTTTTTCTGTGAATTGTGTTGTTTGTTGTCTATGAAATAGATAAGCATCTTTTATCCCAAGAACTTTTTCACCGCTGTACGCATCTCCTTTGCAACCCAATAATCCACCAACAAGAATTTTTTCTGAATATTTGTTATAGCTTTTCTTTATTCGATTCAGGAATGTACATGAATCATCAAAAAGGTTTTTGCCATTGAACGAAGAACTATTTAACGACTCAAAATTTACTTTTCGTGTCGGAGTCATAATCATTATCGGCAAATCAAATTTCTGTCCAATTTTAATATATTGTCTATATAATGATTCAAGTGATTCTGGATGAGTATAAATAAAGCCTGCGTGATTAATCCAATCATCCATTTCAGCATTAAATTCAGATTTTAGTCTTTCAACTAATGCTCCTTCTGTCAGGATGATTTTTGAACTTTGATATATTTCTTCAAATGTCATATTCTATTTTTATTGAACTTGCGAGTTTGTGACGTATTGTACACAACTTGTGTATATGTGCATTTTTTTAATAATCCCAACTTTATATCTCTCATTATTCTTCTTCATATCGTCATAAAGTCATACTATTTACTGTTATCAAATCTATTTATTTAACAATTATAATCAATCCCAAATTTGTGGTTTCTCAATTTTTATGGTTCTTAAATAGAGATTTATGAGTGGGAAGTAAAATACATAAAAAACCAATAAACATATAATCTAGAGTCCCATTGACATTATGGAAATTATCCATGAAATATTCACCCAACATCATGGTCATTATATAAATTAAATAACCATATAACCCAAAAAATCTTGTTTTACTAAATATTAACAAAAACCCAATTAATAACTCGAAAAATGGCATAACATATAAAAGAACTAAGATTAAGCCTCTAGGAAGTTTAAACACATAACTTTTAGTAAACAAACCTTCGTAATAAGTAACAAAATTTTCTAAATCCATTAATTTATAGGATGCACCAACTATTAGCAGAAGAATTAAAAACACTCTTGCTATTCTTTCAATACTTTTTAAATTCTTTGTTTCCATGTATTTTTTTTATTTGAAACTATATTAAATTTCACATTTCATAATTCTTTGCAAACCGAAATTTCCTATTATAGCTTGTCCAGTTTCAAAATATCCAACTTTCCTATAAAGGCGATAGGCATTTTTATTTTTAATATTGACTGCAAGAACGATTTCTTCAATATCAGAAAAACCAATACCTTCATTAATAAAATTAGGAATAAGTTCCATTGCTTTTTTCGCAATACCTTTGCCTTGATATTTAGGATTAATGGATAAAGCCTTTAATAAAATAGAGTTCTTATTTTCAGTAAATACGAATCTATCATTACCAAAATCTAAGACAAACAACCCAACTGGAATGTTATCATAAATAATTGTTACAGGAATAGCTGTGAAGTCACCAATATTCTCCCGTTTGCTAATTCTTTCAAATACAATACTAGGTATGGCAGTAAACTTATCTTGACCTTCCAGCAAATTATAGTTTAATAAATCTGTCTTATGAGATTCCTTTAGCTTTTCTAAATTTATTCTTATCATATTTAATAATCCCAACTTTTATATCTTTCATTCGTATTCTTCATGTCTTCATAAAGCCATACCATTTATTGTTATCAAATCTATATTGTTTAGCTGGTATAATCAATCCCAAATTTGTGGTCTATCAATTCCAATGGTTCTTAAATATCCTAATAGTTGTCCAGTATGAACAGATTCATGGTAAGCAATTCTGTTTAAATAATCGCCTAGGCTTTTATTTTGGTTCACCTCACTTCTCACTATTCTAATCATTTCTAAATCGGATTCTTGTAATCCTTTTATCATTTTTAAAAAGGCAACATGATAGGTTTCTGCAATATCCAATTCGTTTTTTAGATTAGCATATTTTAAATTTTTCCAAGGCGATTCATAAGAACCTAAATTCCCACGGTTTTCAATTATTTTATGGAATAGATGCTCGCCTTCTAAAACATGACGAATCATTTCTATAACTGAAAACGCTTCTTCATCTGGTTTCCAGTTTAGATAATTATCAGGAATTCCTTCCCAAAGTTTAATGCTTCGTCTTCTTATTTCAGAAAAATTTTGTACTATAATTTCAATCGAATTCATTTATGGTTTCTTTTTAATTATTTCTTGCATTAGAAAAATACTACATTTTTCCTATTTCATTTTTTAGTCGAAACTCAAATTCCAGTCTTATTGCTGTCGCTTCATCTTCAACCTTAATTACCTTTTATTTTGCTGGCATTGTACTTGTCACATATGAATTGAGTTTATCTACTTAATCTATAATAGGGTATCTCAGAGATAGGTTCAAATCCAAGTTTCTCAGCTAATTTAAATGAACCTACATTTTCTAATCTGCAGGCCCATACAGGTTCAAAATCATTTTCGAAGCAATAATCAATTAATGCTGAACATACTAATTGAGCAAATCCTTTTCCTTGAAAATCTGAGATAGTTTCAATACCGATCTCTAACCTCTTATCATGTATAAACGCAGAATAAGCAGTTGCAGCTAATTGATTTTTATATAATAAACTGAATCCTATACCATTTTCAATAAAGTCATTTACATTATCCCAAAAATTAGATGGAATGACGCTACCCTTCATTTCATTATATATTTGTTCATCAGTTCTCTCAATTTCACAATCCTGCGGCAGATTCATTTTCTTATTTGAAATATATTTTTCTCTATTAATTTTAAAGTTAACCCTTGTGTTAAGTTCGACAATTCCAATTTCAATAAATTCCTTATTCTCCGTGGACTTAATCATGCGGTTGCCATAAAGTTCAGAAAGAACTTTATCCCAATCATTTGAATAAGCTTGCATCCATTCGTGTTTATTTCTTGTTCTATTAATGTTTATAGAATAATTTAGGAATTCATTATTGAAATCGATATTTTTTGAATCTCCAAATAGCAATGACATACCGTAAGGATGAACTACGTAGAATGTTTTTGGATTCTCTATATTATCAACAAATACCATTCCTGATATTCTTTTTTCAATGACTGAACGAGCAAATAGATTGTTAATCTTTATACTCATTAAATGATTAGTCACCTTGTGATAATTTTCACTTTCTAATATCTTCATCTTTTAATTCTAGTGATAAGTTTTGCACTCGGACCAAGTTCTCATAATACATTACAAAATTAATTAGCTTTGTTCAAATAAGAGGGTCAAGTTTCCAAGGCTCATACAAATTTATTTTCCAAATCATTAAACATACTATAAATTATTAATGGTTTTATTTACAATATAAATCTAAGCAAATTGGAACTTAGCTTTTCATGTGCAATGTTGTCACTCATTCTCTTTCACATTTAATATCCAAATGAAGGCTTTCTCTTTAGTTGCACGAAATATTGTATTATGTTTTTCATTCGGTTCGTCTGAATATTTCCATATCAATGATTTAGGGGCATTATTCTGAAAAGTTTTTGCAACGCTGTTAGTGTATTTTGAGATATCTTCTGCACTTGAACCTGCAAACCAAAGCTTTGTTTTCTTGTTTGGAAAGTTGGCCATATATTCATTTGCTTTTCTTTCTAAATAATGGTTATTCCACCAAATTGAAGGATCCATTGCTATATAAAAATCGAATGCATCAGGTTTTAAAAAAAATGTTTCCATTACAAAAAGACCTGCTAAGGATTCTCCGATAATACCTTTTTGGTTTGTGATTCTGTATCTTTTGCTTATTTCTGTACATAATTCATCTGTAATAAATTCACGAAAATTTTTTGCACCATCTGTCAATGGGCAATACTTAGCATCTTCCTCAACTTCTGAAAAACCGGTTAAATCTCTTCCTCTTTTAGTATTTTCTATTCCAACAAGAATAATTGGCGGTATACTTTTGTTTTCAATAAGTTTGGCAATTGTATTTGCAATGTGTGGAAAATCTTCTTTTATACCACCATCTGGCATATACAGCACGGGTAAAGTATCGTTATTTTCTTTATATTTTGGTGGTGTCCAAACATTTATAATTCTTGTTTCATTAACGTGTTTTGAATCTATAGAAAAATTATCATGGGTGGGAATAGGATCATTATACAGTGGTTTCTTAGCGAAACTCAGCAAGAGTATTGGTAAAAATAAATAATAGATTTTTTTAGTCATTTTTCTGATTTTAATAAGTGAAAAAGAATAAGTGTTAAAATTTGTACGATTGGAAAATCTGCGATTTTCCAATCGTACAAATTGTTAGTTGAATGTTTGTCGGTTCGTTGTTTAGTTTAAAAGTAAGCATAAATTTTATGAGGTGTTGTATACTGTGCTGTTTTAAATCGAGTTTAATTTTTTAAT
>NZ_CALAEQ010000062.1 GCF_937891065.1 uncultured Lutibacter sp.
TTATGATTATTCAGCATTTGTTGAAAAAGCAAAAATTGTTGAAGCTAAAATTGCAGTTGCTGCTGATTTATTAAGTTTAGCTATTTTAACTCCTCCTGGTGAATGGGGAGCAGATGTTGTTGTAGGAACTACACAACGTTTTGGTATTCCAATGGGTTATGGTGGTCCGCATGCTGGTTATTTTGCTACAAAAGAAGAATATAAACGTTTACTTCCAGGAAGAATAATTGGCGTTACTCAAGATAAAGATGGAAACCGTGCTTTGCGTATGGCATTACAAACTCGAGAACAACATATTAAACGTGAAAAAGCAACTTCAAATATTTGCACTGCCCAAGTTTTACTTGCTGTAATGGCCGGGATGTATGGCGTTTATCATGGCTCTCAAGGGTTGATTTATATTGCAAATAAAATTCAAAATTTATCAGCTACTTTAAACAAAGGATTAAAGAAGTTAAACTTAGTACAATTAAATGGTTCTTTTTTTGACACTTTATCTATTGAAGTTTCAAATGATTCTAAGGTTAAAGAAATTGCTGAAAGAAATGAAGTTAACTTTTTCTATCCATCTAAAAATATAGTAAATATTTCTATTAATGAAACTTCTAATTTGAAAGATGTAAATGAAATTCTTTCAATTTTAGCAGAAGCAGAAGGAATAGAAACTGTTACACTATCATTAATAGAAGAAAATAAAATTACTAAAAATTTAAAACGTACATCAAACTTTATGACAAATAAAGTTTTTGAAGATTACCATTCAGAAACTGAACTGATGCGTTATATCAAAAAATTAGAACGAAAAGATTTATCCTTAAATCATTCTATGATTTCTTTGGGTTCTTGTACTATGAAGTTAAATGCTGCAACTGAAATGCTTCCACTAAGCTGGTCAAATTGGGGAAGTATGCATCCTTTTGTACCAATTGATCAAGCACAAGGCTACCAAGAAGTTTTTAAAGATTTAGAAGCTTCATTAAATCAAATTACTGGTTTTTACGCAACTTCATTACAACCAAATTCTGGAGCATCTGGAGAATATGCGGGGTTATTAGTTATTAAAGCTTATCACGAATCTCAAGGCAACAGCCATAAAAACATTTGTTTAATACCTTCTTCGGCTCACGGTACAAATCCTGCTTCTGCAGTAATGGCTGGAATGAAAGTAATTGTTACAAAATCTACTGAAAAAGGAAATATCGATTTAGATGATTTACGTGAAAAAGCAGAATTACACAAAGACAATTTAGCTGCCTTAATGGTAACTTACCCATCTACGCACGGAGTATTTGAAAGTACCATTAAAGAAATTACTGAAATTATTCACGAGCGAGGTGGACAAGTTTATATGGATGGTGCAAATATGAATGCTCAAGTAGGTTTAACAAATCCTGCGACCATTGGTGCAGATGTGTGTCACTTAAATTTACATAAAACTTTTGCAATTCCACACGGTGGTGGTGGTCCTGGAGTTGGTCCTATTTGTGTAGCTAAACATTTAGCTCCTTTTTTACCTTCAAATCCTATAATTCCAACTGGAGGAGAAACTCCAATTACAGCTGTTTCATCAGCTCCTTGGGGATCGGCTTTAGTATTATTAATTTCATATGGTTACATTAAAATGCTTGGTACTAATGGTTTAAAACTAGCCACTATCCATGCTATATTAAATGCAAATTATATAAAAGCTCGTTTAGAAAAACATTATAAAATTCTATATGCAGGTGAAAATGGTTTTGCTGCACACGAAATGATTGTTGATTTTAGAGAATTTAAAGCTAAAGGTATTGAAGTTACTGATGTTGCTAAACGATTAATGGATTATGGCTATCATGCACCAACTGTTTCATTTCCAGTAGCTGGTACTTTAATGATTGAACCAACCGAAAGTGAAGATAAAGTTGAATTAGATCGTTTTTGTGATGCTTTAATTAGCATAAAAGGAGAAATTGAGGCTATGGAAAGTGGAGATACTAATTCTGCATTAAAAAATTCACCTCATACTGAAGAAATGTTAACTGCTAATGAATGGAGTTATCCATATACTCGTCAAAAAGCTGCGTTTCCATTGCCCTATATAAAAGAAAATAAGTTTTGGCCTTCAGTTAGAAGAGTTGATGATGCTTATGGAGATCGTAATTTAATATGCTCTTGTAATCCTATTGAAGATTATATTGAAGAATAAAACAAGTTATAAATATTTTTTAAGTAAAAAGGGTTAAACATTTTTGTTTAACCCTTTTTTTATTCTTTATGAATTATAAAGATAGTTGGTCTTTTATGTAAATCTGGATTTTCATTTTTCCAATCCTTAATATCTAAAGTTCTAATATATTCAGATTGTAAAGTAATATCACAAGCTACACATAGTTTTGCAGTTGGTGTTAAGGTACTCTTTAAATCTGCAAGCATTTTATCATTTCTAAATGGTGTCTCTATAAATATTTGAGATTGATTTTTATCTTTAGATAATCTTTCTAAATTTTTAATTGCAGCTTTTCTTTCATAACTATCAATTGGTAAATACCCATTAAACGCAAAATTTTGACCGTTAAAACCTGAAGCCATCATTGCTAAAATAATAGATGAAGGACCTACTAAAGGAATTACTCTAATTCCTTTCTCATGAGCTAGCTTAACAATTTCTGCACCTGGATCAGCAATTGCAGGAACACCTGCTTCTGAAAGTAATCCTATTGAAACTCCCGTAGAACAAACATCTAAATAAGATCTCACCTCAAGTTGATCTGCATATTTATCTAATTTTAAAATAGTTAAAGACGGTTGTGATTTTCTAGGTGTAATTTGCTTAATAAATCTTCGCGCTGTTTTTTCATTTTCAACAATAAAGCAATCTAATTCTTCAATAATTTTTTTTACAGATAAAGGAAGTACCTCTAAAGGTTCTGTATCACCTAAAGTAGTTGGAATTAAGTACAATTTTCCTGTTTGATTATCCATTTTGATTAATTTTTTTTGCTATAACTTCACAAGCCTCATCTAACATCATATACACATTTTTGAATCCAAAACTACCACCAGTATAAGGGTCAGGAACATCTAGGTTTTCACCAGGAAAAACTTCATTTAAAATAAGTTTCACCTTAGATTTATCATTTTCATTTCTTGCTAACCTAACAATATTTTCATAATTTGAATTATCCATTGCATAAATTAAGTCAAATTTATCAAAATCTTCTATTACAAATTGTCTTGCTGATTGATCTGTAATATCTATATTATTTATTTTAGCAATATTTATAGAACGTATATCTGGTTTTGTACCCGTATGGTAATCTCCAGTACCAGCAGAATCTATTGTAGTTTTAAATCCAAATACTTTAGATTTTAAAATACCTTCTGCCAATGGAGATCGGCATATATTACCGAGACATACCATTAATATTTTGGTCATTATTATAAGTTAAAAAGTAAGTTTTTGTGTTATATCGTCAACATATTTTCTAAATTGCTTATCTGTTTCTGTCAAATTATCAACAGTTTTACAAGCATGAAGCACTGTAGCGTGATCTCTTTTTCCAATTTGAGATCCAATGCTTGCCAAAGAAGCTTTTGTCATTCTTTTAGCAAAATACATAGCTAATTGACGGGCTTGAACAATATGTCTTTTACGAGTTTTAGATTGTAAAGTTGCTACATCTAATTCAAAATACTTAGATACTATTTTTTGAATATAATCTATAGAAACTTCACGTTTGGTATTTTTAACAAATTTATCTACAATTTGCTTTGTTAAAGATAAGGTAAATTCTTTTCTATTAAATGAAGCTTGCGCAATCATAGAGATTAATACACCTTCCAATTCTCTAACATTTGATTTTATATGTTTTGCGATATATTCTATAATTTCTTCTGGCATTTCAACACCATCTCTATATAGTTTATTTTGCAAAATTGAAACTCTTGTCTCATAATCAGGTACTTGAAGTTCTGCAGACAATCCCCACTTAAATCTTGAAAGTAAGCGTTGCTCAATATCTTGCATATCAACTGGTGCTTTATCCGAAGTTAAAATAACTTGCTTCCCATTTTGATGTAAATGATTAAAAATATGGAAGAAAACATCTTGAGTACCAGTTTTTCCAGATAAAAATTGAACATCATCAATAAGCAATACATCAACCATTTGATAAAAATGAATAAAATCATTTCTAGTATTCCCTTTTACAGAATCAATAAATTGTTGAGTAAATTTTTCTGACGAAATATATAAAACAGTTTTATCTGGGTATTTATCTTTAATTTGAACTCCAATAGCATGTGCTAAATGCGTTTTTCCTAAACCAACTCCACCATAAATTAATAATGGGTTAAATGAAGTTCCTCCAGGTTTATTTGCTACAGCCATACCCGCAGAACGAGCCAATCTATTAGAATCACCTTCTATAAAGCTATCAAAATTATAATTAGGATTTAACTGTGATTCAATTTTAACTTTTTGAATTCCAGGAATAATAAAAGGATTTCTTAATTCACGCTTATTAAAATCTAAAGGAACAGTTACTCCTTGAGGATTCAATGGATTTCTATTTGAACTTGGAATTTTTACAGTATGTGGTTTACTACTACTGTAATTATTTTCCATTCTTACATCGTAAATCAATTTAGCATCTTCACCCAACTGTTTTACTAATGCAACTCTTAATAACTTAATATAATGCTCTTCTAGCCATTCATAAAAAAATTTACTTGGAACTTGAATTGTTAGTGCCTCACCAGATAATTTTATTGGCTTAATAGGCTCAAACCAAGTTTTATATGCTTGCGGCTTAATATTATCTTCTATAAAAGATAAGCATTCTCCCCAAACTGATGATGCAGTAGTTGTCATTATTGTTATTGAAATATTTTTAAGTTAAATTAGCCGAATAAAAAAACTACTTATTTTGTAATTTTTTAGCTTTACAAAAATGTGAATAAATTTTAGTATAAAAAAATTTAATGTAGTTGATTATTAATTTTATTTTACGTAAGATAACAATATTAAAATAAACAAAATGATTTCAGATAAAATTGAATTTAGAGTTAGGTATGGTGAAACTGATCAAATGAGTTTCGCATATCACGGAAACTATGCGCAATACTTAGAAATGGGACGTATTGAATGGCTTCGAAAATTAGGCATTTCCTATAAAAAAATGGAAGAAACCGGCATTATGTTACCTGTAATTAGTCTAAATATAAATTACAAAAAACCTGCTAAATACGATGATCTATTGACACTTAAAACTACCTTAGTAAATAAACCGTTAGTTAAAATAAAATTTGAGTTTGAAATTTACGATCAAAACAACGAACTTTTAACAACTGCCAATGTGACTTTAGCTTTTATAAATTCTATCACAAAAAAACCTACCAGAGCACCTGAATATCTATTAAAAAAATTAGCTGAAGCTAATGTTTGACCTCTTTAATTTTTAAACATCTTAAATCTGTAAATAATTTTTCAACTTTAGCTGCTTTTTTTTTACGAATTGAAATTAAATACTCACAATTTAAATTCATTACTTGATTTTTAATTTCAAT
>NZ_CALAEQ010000063.1 GCF_937891065.1 uncultured Lutibacter sp.
TTTATGTATTCTTAGTAGTATTTTAAACCAATTGAAACGTTAAGAGTTATAAAATTGATTGAATTAAGAAATATTAATTGATGATTACTAATTAAAAGACTCGTCAAATTTTAAATTTGACGAGTCTTTATTTTTTAAAATTATAAACTTCTAATTATTCTTTATTAACATTAACTAGTTCTTCTTGCACATTATTTGGAACTAATTCAAAATTAGAAAATTTTGTAGTAAAGCTTCCTCTTCCTTGCGTTATAGAACGCAATGTAGTTGAATACTTATACATTTCAGCCAAAGGAGTTTTAGCTTTTATAGTTTGGTATTTACCATCACTATCCATACCTAAAATAATAGATCTTCTTGACTGTAAATCTGTCATGACATTCCCCATTAATTCTTCAGGAACTTTTACTGTTAGTTCATTAATTGGTTCTAAAAGTTTAGGTTTTGCATTTAAAAAGGCTTCTTTAAAAGCATGAGCTGCAGCAATTTTAAATGAAATATCATTTGAATCTACGGCATGCATTCTTCCATCAAATAGCATAACTCTAATATCTCTTGCATAAGATTTTGTTAGAGGTCCTTCTTCCATTACTTCTAAAATACCTTTTAAAACTGCAGGTAAATAGCGAGTATCTATAACTCCACCAACTATACAGTTGTAGAAAACAAGTTTTCCTCCCCAAGCTAAATCTACTACTTCTTTTTTTCTAATATTAAACCCATCTGGCTCTGGCATTCCTTCAAAATAAGGTTCAATTTTTATGTGAACTTCACCAAATTGACCGGACCCACCAGATTGTTTTTTATGTTTGTAACTAGTTGTTGCTGAACGTTGAATAGTTTCTCTATAAGTAATTCTAGGTTGTTCAAAACTAGTTTTTATTCCATAAACCTTTTGTAAAACCCAATCTATAGTTGCTAAATGTAATTCACCTTGGCAAGAAAGAATTTGTTGTTTTAATTCTTTTGAATATTTAACAATAACTGTAGGGTCTTGACTATGAATTTTTCTTAAAGCTTCATTTAGTTTTTCTTCATCATTTTTGTCAATAGCATTTATTGATTTACTAATTCTTGATGAAGGATAACTAATTGGCTTAATTGTAATATCAGAACCTTTTGTTCTTAAAGTATCATTAGTTTCTGTGTATTTTAATTTTAGAGTTGCACCAATATCACCTGCACTTAATTTTTCAACTTGTTCACGGTTTTTACCATCCATAATGAATAATTGATTTACAATTTCAATTTCATCATTTCTAGAATTTTCCAATTTGTCATTTTGTTTAATTTCTCCTGATTTTACTTTAAAGAAACTAATTTGTCCTAAGTTTGGTTCGTACAATGTTTTAAAAATGAATAATGATGTTGGAGCGTCAGGTTTGCATTCTATTGTTTCACCTTCAACACTTTGTTCAGGTTTTAAATCTGCTGCACTTGGAGCTACATTATCAATAAAGCCCATTAATCTACCAGTTCCCATATCATTTAAAGCTGAAATACAAAAAACAGGGAATAATTCATGATTTAACATTCCTTTTTTAATTCCTTCACGCATTTCATCTTCATTAAGAGAACCTTTATCAAAATAAAGTTCCATTAAATCTTCGTCATTTTCAGCAGCTTTTTCTACTAATTCATTATGAAGTTTGTTAGCAAGCTCTTTTTGGTCAGCAGGAATATCAAACTTTTCAGGTTTTCCGCCTTCAGGCCCAAATTTATACATTTTCATTTTAAGTACATCAATTATACATTGTGCACCATCAATAACTAATGGGTATTGAATTTTAACGGCATTATTACCAACTAAATTAACGATACTTTTAAAACTTTCATCAAAATCTGCATTTGGACTATCTATTTGATTAATTACAAATAATGTTGGAAGTGAAAAACGATCAACATAATTCCAAATGATTTCAGTCCCAATTTCAACTCCATGTTGAGCATTTACAACGGTAACTACTGAATCTGCTACACGCATTGTTGAGGCAATTTCACCTATGAAATCATCTAAACCGGGAGTGTCAATAATGTTTATTTTGTAGTTGCGCCATTCAGTGTGAAGTGGAGTGGCAAAAATGGTAGTTTCTCTTTCTTGCTCAATATCGTGATAGTCGGAAACAGTGTTTTTGTTTTCAACGCTACCACGGCGTTTGACTAATCCAGCTTCAAAGAGCATTGTTTCTGCTAAAGTAGTTTTCCCGCTTTTATGAGCTCCTACAAAGGCAACATTTTTAATGTGTTTATCATCGTATATTTTCATAATTTAATTGTTTTTGTGAAAAGTTTTATAAAGTTACAAACTTTTTTATTTAAAAAGATGACGAATGTTAGGGTTTTTATCAAACTGTTTTATTATTTAGATTGATAGTGATATTTATGATAAAACAGTAAATTTTACAATTCATCCTAATTAAAATACAATTCAGTTACTTTAAATTTTGTAATGCGAGTTTTTAAATGACTTTTGAAGTATTAAATGAAACTATTATTAATTAAAAACTAAAATTATGCAACAATTTATTTTAACTATTATCTTATTGTTTTTATCAATGTTTGTGTCACAAGCTCAAGAGAATAAAGAAAATTTAGAGCAAAATGTAATAACTATTACCGTAGTAAATGCTTTAAATAATACAGGAACAATAAACTTTGCTTTTTTTGATGAAGATGGTTTTAGAAAGCAACCATTATTTGCAAAATCTGCAGCTATTGAAGATGGAATTAGTTCAGTTACCTTTTTAAATATACCAAATGGAGAATATGCTATTATTTGCTTTCATGATGAAAATGAAAATAATAAAATGGATTTTCATGAAAACGGTATGCCAAAAGAAAGTTATGGAACATCTAACAATCCAATGTTAATGGGGCCGCCAAATTTTGAAAGTTCTAAATTTGTAGTAGATAATAACAATGTGAATTTAGAAATTAAGTTTTAAATTGCAATTACTAAAAATAAATAATATTAAAATGAAAACAGATATTAAATACTTATTAAAGGTTTCTGGAATTATAGCAATAGGAATATTTGTTGTAGAGCGATTAATTTCTAATCAAGGATTTAATTTAACAATAAATGAATTACTAACAATTTTAAGTATTCATTTTATGTATGCGATTGTTTTAACTACTATTAATGGATATTTTTATTCTTATTTAGAAAATAAATTTTCTTGGAAAAAACATTCTAAATATAGGCTGATAATAGGTGCGCTAGGATCTGTTACTTTAACAATGATTGGACTTGTTTTTTTAAGGTTTGTAACACTTGTTGTAATTTTAGGGAAACCAGTTGAACGTTTTATAAACGACCCAAGTGCAACATCGTATTATACTTTTGGATTGGTAATTACACTAATTGTAAGTTTAATTTTTCATGCCATATTTTTTTATAAAGCCTTAACAGAAAAAAAAGTAAGTGAACAACAAATTGTAGCGAAGACTGAAACTGCTAAATATGAGTCTTTAAAAAGTCAGATAGATCCACATTTTTTATTTAACAGTTTAAATGTATTGGCGTCATTAATAGGAGAAAACCCTAAACAAGCAGAAAAGTTCACAACAAAACTTTCAAAAGTATATAGATATGTTTTAGAACAAAAAAGTAAAGATTTAATTGAGTTAGATGAAGAGTTGCATTTTGCAAAAGCCTATATGGATTTGTTAACAATGCGGTTTGAAAATGCTGTTACATTTCAAATTCCTGAGAAGGCAAGTAATTCAGAACTTAAAATCTTACCATTATCATTACAATTATTATTAGAAAATACTATAAAACACAATGTAGTATCAGTTGAAAATCCACTAAAAGTTACAATTACAGAAGAAGACGGTTATTTAGTAGTCTCAAACAATTTTAATCCGAAAACTACTATTGAAAAGGGAACCAAAATAGGTTTAAAAAATATAGAAGAAAGGTATCAATTAATAACATTAAAAAAGGTAGAAGTTGAAAAAACAGCGACTCAATTTACTGTAAAACTACCTTTATTAACTCAAAAAATTCAAATAATGAAAACATCAGAATCACAACAAAATAGTAAATATATAAGAGCGGTAGAACGCGTTGAAGAAATTAAAGGATTTTATTCAGGTTTAATAGCATATTGTATTGTAATTCCTTTTTTAATTTTTATAAATTTAAAATATGTACCACAATTTCATTGGTTTTGGTTTCCAGCAATGGGTTGGGGAATTGGAATGATTTTTCAAGGATTTAAAGCTTTTTCTTACAATCCATTTTTAGGAAGCGGTTGGGAAGAGCGTAAAATTCAAGAAATTATGAATGAAGATCGTAAACAATATTGGGAATAGGATTGATCGTAAAAAATTGTTCAATGAACATTTTTAGTAAAAAGGCCCAGTTGGCGTGTTGGCACAAGAATAATCATTAATTAAAAACAACATTATGAAAACATTATATACAGAAGAAGATAAATATATTAGAGCAAAAAAAAGAGTTGAAAACATTAAAGGATTTTATGCAAATTTACTAGCATATTGCTTAGTAATACCTTTTCTATTTTTTATAAACTACATGACATCTCCTCATTATTATTGGTTTTGGTGGCCAATGTTTGGTTGGGGAATTGGAATAGCATTTCATGCCTTTGGAGTTTTTGGACATAATTTATTATTTGGTAAAGATTGGGAAGATCGTAAAATAAAAGAGTTAATGGATAAAGATAATCGCACTAAATTTTAAGACAATGAAAAATAATAATTATACAGAAGAGCAACAATATTTAAGAGCAAAAAAGAGGGTTAAAGCAATTAAAGGGTTTTATGTACACTTAACAGTTTATCTTTTAGTAAATATATTTTTAATAGTTTCAAGATCATTTTCTAATGGCGAGTTTGAAGATTTATGGGATTGGCAAACCTATAATACTGCAATATTTTGGGGAATAGGAATTTTATTTCACGCTTTTAATGTTTTTGGAATGGGAATTTTACTAGGAAAAAATTGGGAAGATCGTAAGATTAAAGAGCTAATGGATAAAGATAAACGAGATTCTTGGGAATAATCAATGAATCAAAAACATAATTAAATTAAAATGAAAGTAGTTATTATTGAAGACGAAAAACCTGCAGCTAGAAGACTAAGCAGAATGCTAAATGAAATTGGTATAGAACCAATTGCAATGTTACACTCGGTTGAAGAAGCTGTAAATTGGTTTTATAGTAATGAACATCCGGATTTGTTATTTCTAGATATTCAGCTTTCTGATGGTTTATCTTTTGAAATTTTTGAAGAAGTTGAAGTTAAAAGTGCCATCATATTTACTACTGCATATGATGAATATGCGCTAAAAGCATTTAAATTAAATAGTGTAGATTATTTGTTAAAACCTATTGATAGTGATGAATTAAATAATGCTGTAAATCAATTTAAAAATACACATACTATAACAAATGATCATAGTTTTAATTTTGAACAGATAAAAGATTTAATTTCTCCTTCGGAAACGAATTATAAAAAGCGATTTACTGTAAAAATTGGACAGCATTTAAAAATGATTTTTATTGAATCTATTGAATGTTTTTATAGTGAAGATAAAGCAACACATATTCATACAATTGATGGAAGAAGTTATTTAATAGAAGACACTTTAGAACAACTGGAAACTAAGCTTCAGCCAGATACTTTTTTTAGAGTTAGTCGTAAATATTTTATCAATATCAACGCTATAAAAGATATTATTTCTTATTCAAATAGTAGGTTAAAAATAGTACTTCAATCATATAATGAATCTGAAATTATTGTAAGTCGTGAACGTGTAAAAGATTTTAAAAATTGGTTAGGCTAATTTTTTAGATAAAAGCTTCATTTTCTTTTTGTTATACTGAAATAAAATTCTTAAATTTGCACTCCTTT
>NZ_CALAEQ010000064.1 GCF_937891065.1 uncultured Lutibacter sp.
ATGATGCTTATAAAGATCGTGTTTTAATTAAATATGCAGAAAATCTTGACGAAATTATTGAAATAACTGATAGAACTCTCACGGGATTTTCTATCTTAGAAGATAGTCAATTAAAACATGATTTTGTTAAACTTAATAGTAGTAATTTTAAAGGTGAAGCAACTGGTGGTTTTTATGAAATAGTTTTTAATCTACAAAAAACGAATTATTTTATTAAAAAGAATGCTAAAATAGTTTTTGATCCTAATAGAAGTAAAGGAAGTCAAACAGAGAATAATTTCCCTTTAGAATTTCAGGATAAAATCACCTATTATATTAAAAATGCGGATGGTTTATATACAAAAGTAAGGCTACGGAAAAAGGATATTATGCCTGTATTAGATAATCATTCAAAGAATTTAATGAGCTTTATAAAAGCAAAGAAAATTAATTTCAGTAAAGAAGATGATGTCATGAAGTTAGTTAACTATTATTATTCTTTATAGATAGTAATCTTTTATTTAAGTTAAATTACAAAAGACTTTAGTAATTTATTGCTGTAAAATAATAAAATTAATACTTAGCATCTTATTAAGTTGGTATTTATAGGATGTAACTTTAGAAAATTGCTTTTTAAATGTATAGTTTCAATACTATTTAATTTGAAGGATATTATAATCGCCATTGGTTTTACTAATGGAGATTATAAATTTTAAAGAGATATAACTTTCATCTAAACTGTATTTCAAAAGTCTGTCGACTTATTTTTAAGGGTTATAAATGTATTATTTATTTCATACATTAAATTAATAGTGAAGATTTAAAATTGAGTGTCATATAAATAGGATATGATATTTTGTTCTCCATCTACTACTTAGTATTGCTTTTAATTTGTAGATCTTTCTTAATTTGGAGCATAAAAAAACCATCAGCTTAGCTGATGGTTTTTAGTTTATTATTTAAATTTATTTAATTTAACCGCAAGGGTTTAAGTTATCAAATAAAGTTCCTGCTGGAATATTAGATCCAGACCATTGTGCGCCATAAACATATTCAGTTCCGTCAGGAGCTAAAATATATAAATGATGTTCTTCTTCCCAATCACCAGAAGTATATGTAATACTCATTGTTGCACCTGCAGGTACATCTAGATATAATTCAAATTGAGCACCACCACCATCATCAGCTGCATAATCAGTAGAAACTCCGTTGATAGTTACAGTAATATAAGCACCATCCCAACCATCTTGATAAACATCTTGCATATCAAAATACCATTCACCTTCAACATCTAAAGGAGGTTGTGTTTCTCCTACAGGAGTAATAGCGTAAGAAGCACCAGTTTTAGTAACTTCAGCGAGTACATAGTAAATACCATCACAAGTAGCTTCATTACTCATAGCTCCAGGGAAATCATATGATTCTCCATTAATTACACCAGCTTGATTAAATTCTATTCCAAAATCTAAAGTTCTAATGATTTCTTCATTAGCTTCATAAAATCCAGCTACTACATAATACGTACCGTCAGGTGTATCTCCATCTAAAACAAAAGTTTCAAAACTTCCTCCATCAGCTACTCCAATATCTCCTGCATTGTCAGGCGTAGATGATACAAATAATATCATATCAGCAAAAGCTGTTGCAGAAATTTCTTCACCAGCATCATCAGTTGCGATAGACATATCCCAATTCATATCAATTACTAAGTCTCCAGTAGTGTAATTTAAGATAGTAAATTCAGTGGTTACAGGTGTCAATGCAGCGTTTGCAGTAGTAATACCACCTATTTGTATTTGCAATGTTTCAGTATCTTCAATTAAATCATCATTCAGAATTGTAATACTACCACTTGCTGATAAATAACCAGCTGGTATCACAAGAGATGTTGTCATTTCATAATCATCAGCACTAGCAGTACCTCCAATTTGATCAACGTGTAATTTAACGTCTACTATTTGAGTTTCACTTAAAGTTACTGTATAAGTGTGCTCTGTATCATTCTCTATAAGTGTTGGATTTGTAAAACCCAATGCAATGGAGATGGTCGGAGATGAAGGAGTAGAAACACTCGCTCCAACTTGTTGATCTTCATCACAACTTATAATGATAGCTCCTAATGCAAAAAGCATTAAGACCTTTTTTATAATATTTATTTTCATTTTCTTAGTTTTTAGTTTATTTTAGTAAAAGTTGCTACACAAGTTGTAGGCACTCCAGAAAATTCTACAGAGTAAAATATCTTTAAGTCACCAGTTACACCATCAACAAAGCCAGGCTCTGTATTTGCAACAGCATTTGAGTAATAACCTTGTGCTAATTGTTGATCAGGTACAGTTAATTCCCCACAAACATCAGTGAAGTTAAAACCTTGATCAGGAGCAATTGATCCAACAGCCCATCTATAAATAGAAGTTGTTTTATAATATCCTGGACTTACCTCAGTAATTACTTCATTAGGGAAATTCACATTCCAACCGTTACTTGAAACCATTGTTAAGTTATAAGTTCCTGCTAAATCAGACGAACAGCTTACAGTTAAGCTATAAGTACCATCAGTTGGTCCAGCATATATTATAGAACCGTCAGTTTTAGTCATTTTTGTTCTAAATTTAATTACATCACCAATTCTTAAATCATTAGCTCCAATACCTAGACCATTAATAAATTGATCAATAGTTGTATAAACCAAACTAATTGGTAAAGTAGGAGTACTTGCCACAGAAACTTCAGCTCCACCATTTATAGATTTTAAAATTTCATAACTAGCAATTTCTGAACCACCTGACATTAAAAGCACTCCTAAATCTAGTTCTGTTGCAGCAAAAGCAATAGTAGCTGTCTCAAAATTTTGAGAAGAAGGAACTCCTAAAAGTTTCCCTGACGAGTTCGAATTTATTGCTACAATAGCACCACCTTCAACGGCAGTACCTGTTAAATAGTCATCTGTAGGAAAATCAGCATTATCATTACAAGAGTAAATGAATAATAATGAAACCGCTACAAACAGATTAAATATTTTTTTCATAATTATAAGTTTTTATATTAATTTGTCTTAATTCATCCACCAAACTGGTGTCGTTAATAAATCTGCTCCTTGGTTTGCAACCGCAGCATCATAATTAGCTTTGTTAATTGAT
Organism: uncultured Lutibacter sp.; assembly: GCF_937891065.1. Lineage (GTDB taxonomy): Bacteria > Bacteroidota > Bacteroidia > Flavobacteriales > Flavobacteriaceae > Lutibacter. The sequence goes on from NZ_CALAEQ010000064.1 coordinate 3,120, forward strand.
CCTTCAGAAGTTGGATAATTGTAACGTGATGGAATTTCATTTAAATCTGCTTCTGCAGCAGCACTTAATGCTGGGTAACCAGTTCTTCTCCACTCATTCCAAGACTCTACTCCTTGTGAGAATAAAGCAACCCAGTTTTGACGACCTATTTGCTCTAAAGCGACAGCTTGATTAGATTGTAAAAACTTACCAGCTAAAAAAGCAGCTGCATCAGGTGCCGCAACTTCATTAAAATCTAAAGATGCAGTAATTGCTTCAACATAATAAGCATTTGCATCACCCGAAATATACCCTTTAGTAGCAGCTTCAGCCATTAAGAATTTTAATTCTGGGTTAGAGACAAAGAAACCAGGTAACTCAGGACGTAAATAAAAATCTCCTAAAGCTGATACATTTGTATAGTTATAATCATCATTAGGTACATCAGCATAACCAGAAGGTTTTCCTCTATATTCATCAGCGTCATTTAAACCAGCGTACACAGGTAATCTTGGATCTGCATCAAAAGCTAACCAATCAACCATTTCAGAATTTATTTTCCATTCACCTCTTGTTCCAAACACAATACTTTCATACAGTGGGTTTGAACTTGGGTCAGCACCTAAATATACTAGTTTTGCTTCTTCAGCATTGCTACTAAATAGATTACCAGCAGTTACTAAAGCTTGTAATTCAGAAGCTACACTCATTTTTCCAGAAGCTCTCATTAAAGCTCTAAATTTTAATGAACTTGCAAATTTTTTCCATAAGCCTGCGTCTCCACCATAAATAACATCATTAGTAGCATTGATAGATCCACCAGTGTCTAATAAAGCAATTGCATTGTCTAACATTGCAAAAATACCAGCATAAACATCAGCTTGTGTATCATAGGCAGGTGCTATATTTCCTTCATCAGCAGTAATAGCTTCAGAAAATGGAATATCACCATATACATCTGTTAAAAATGCATATCCATAGGCTTGTAGCGTTAAAGCAACCCCCATCATATTATTATTACCTTCAGCTTCAGCTATATTGTACATAGCATCTGCATCAGCAATAACTACAGCGTACCATGTATTCCAAACACCTGATATTACACCTTGTCTAGGAATGTATCTTTCCTCATCATTGTACTGCACTTTTGAAAATTGTTGAGACCAACAAGCTCCCATATCACCACCTATAAAGGTACTGTAGTTACTGTTTTGAGCAGCTCTAGCAATCCCAGGTATCAGCAAGTCAGCTGGTACTGCTAATGGATTGTTAGGATCTTGATTTATCTCTTCAAAATCACTGTCACAACCAACTGATACCAGTAGGCTGAAGAAGAGAATTGTTATAATTTTAAATCGTTTCATATTTTTAATATTTTAGAATTGTTAAGGTTATAGTTTTAATTGTAAATTAAAACCAATACTTCTTGCAGATGGTAACTGTCCAAACTCTTGACCTTGAGTTCCGTTATCATCGCTGAAAGAAGATTCAGGATCAATATGTGGCGCGTTTTTATGTAAAATTAATAAGTTACGACCCACTAAAGAGAAATTGATATTGGTAAATAATGTTTTCTCAATTAATTGTTTTGGTAATTTGTAAGTTAACATTACTTGTCTTAATTTTACGTAAGAAGCGTCAAAAACTGAACTTTCAACAATACTATTAGAGTAAGCTCTTTTATTGTAATCTTCAGCAGATCTAACCACGTTGTTAGCTACGTATACACCACCATCAAGCATTACACCATCACCAATAATACCAGTCTCTCTACCAAATATCGTTTCTTCTAGTACCCCAGCGTATCTACCCCAAGAAGTTGTCATTGTATAAATGTCACCTCCAATTTTAGCATCAACCAAAGTGTTTAAACTAAAGTTTTTATAGCTAAATGTAAAGTTAGCACCACCAGTCCAATCAGGAGTAATATTACCTAATACTTTAGTTCCTGATGCAATTTTTGGTAATCCATTTTCAAATACGATTTCTCCACCTTGTCTTTCAAAGTAAGAACCTACAATATCACCATATGAATGACCTTCTCTTGCTTCTAATGTCATAGACCATTGGCCACCTAACACTAAAGACTCTAAACCTCCTAATGAAACAACTTCGTTGGTGTTTTTAGCAAAGTTTAAATCTAAATCAAATTTAAAGTCACCTTTTTCAACAAGTGTAGCTCCCAATTGTAATTCAAAACCTTTGTTATTCATTTCACCAACATTTTGTACGGCATTTGTATAACCAGAAGCAGCAGTTACTTGAACTGGTACAACTAAGTCAGTACTTGTTTGGTCATAGTATGTAGCATTAAAACGAAGTTTATCGCTAAACATTCTAACGTCTATTCCAAATTCAGTACCTGTGGTAGATTCAGATTTAATTGTTGGATTGTTTAAAGTACCTGGTAAAAAGGCAACAGAATTACCACCCCAAGTTTCAGTTGATAATGCATATGTTGGAACTAATTGATATGGGCTTAAAGCTCCAATACCTCCAACTTCTGACCATCCACCTCTTAATTTTAAGAAAGATAAAACATCAGATTTTATATCAACCATATCAGTAACTACAGCAGAAGCTGTTACAGATGGGTAGAAGAAATTATTATTGTCTTTTGGTAATAAACTAGACCAGTCATTTCTTGCAGAAAATTCTAAGAATAAGTAGTTTTTATAAGAAAATTTACCAAAACCAAATAAACTATTAATTTTTTGCTCAGAAAATGAATTAGAAACTACCCAGCTACTTCCTGCTGCTAAGTTACTAACATTGTATAAGCCCGGTAATTGCAATTGAGGAACACCTGTAAAAGCTAACTCTGCTTTTCTATACATAGCGTTTCCACCAGCACTAATTTCAAAAGCTAAATCATCAGTTAACTTCGTATTATAAGATACAATTACTTCTGAATTGTTTTCAATATACGTACGGTTAGTTTCTGAGTAATAACCATTAGGAGCATTGTTACTTCCAAAGGCTTGTCTGAAATTTTGTCTTGAATTCCAGAAGTTAGTTCCTACTTTACCACTAATATTAAAACGATCATTAATCGCATAATTTAAAGCAATATTTCCAACAACTCTATCTTTAGCATATTCTCTTGTATTTGTATCTAACACCCAGTATGGGTTGTTTTGAAACACTGTATTCCAGTTTGTTGGAGTACCTTCAGCAGCAGTTCCTACTGGAGCTAATGGTAGATTTCTCCAATCCTTTAAAGCAGCAAAATCAACGTTTCTACCAGACCAAATCATTTGTTGTACTGGATTTTCATTGTTGTAACCTTGTGTTACAAAGTTATCACTTTTTGAACGTGCATAATTAAAATCAATTGAAGTCGTAAATTTATCAGACATTGTATATGTAGATGAACCACTTACAGAAAATCTTCTAAGGTCAGTATTTGGAACCATACCAGTTTGATCCATAGATCCAACAGATAATCTGTACCCAATATTTTCTGCACCACCAGTAAATGAAATACTGTTATTTAAAGTTACACCTGTATCGTAAAAATCTTTAATGTTATCAGGTTTAGAAACCCAAGGAAGTGGTGCACCACCAACAGTATAAGAATTCCATTGTACAAACTCTAAACCAACATCTAAAGGAGGTCCCCAACTTTCATCAACTCCACCAGAACCAGTTGAACCATCAACCCATTCAAAGAAATAAGGATTACTTCCTTGTCCATAAGAATTTTGAAAATCTGGCATTAATAAAGGATCTTCGACAGACATAGTGCTGTTAAATGTAATACCTAAACCTTGTCCTTTTTTACCTGTTTTTGTTTTAATTTGAATTACACCATTTGCAGCTCTTACACCATAAAGTGCAGCAGCAGCAGGTCCTTTAAGAACAGAAATAGATTCAATATCATCAGCGTTAATATCTGAAATACCATTTGGCATATCAGCACCACCACTAGAATTTGAGTTTCCATAGTTACCACTTTCTAAAGGCACACCATTAACCACATATAATGGTTGGTTGTTACCTGTAATAGAAGAAGCTCCCCTAAGTACAACTCTTGAAGAAGAACCAACGGCACCTGAACTGTTTGTAATTTGTACCCCTGCAATTTTACCTGACAAAGAGTTTACAATGTTACTTTCACGGGCAGCTGTCATTTCATCACCGCCAACCTGTTGAACGGCAAAAGTAGCAGATCGTTTTTCAACTTTTCTACCAAAACCAGTTACCACAACTTCTTCTAATGCTTCGGCATCTTCTTTCATCGAAACATTAATAATGTTAGATGCGCCAACTGTTTTTCCAACTGTTTGCATACCCATAAAGCTGAATTGCAATACATCGCCAACATTGGCTTTCATGGAATAGTTACCATCAAAATCTGTTTGTGTACCTACATTGGCACCTTTAATTAGAACTGTTACTCCAGGTAGAGGCCCACTTGCGTCGGCTACGTTACCCGTAACAGTTTTTTCTTGTGCAAATGTGATTTGCACCATAAACGCTAATAGAAGCGTTAAAAAACCATTAAACTTTGTTTTCATTATATAATTATTTGAATTAATTATGTCAAAAATCTTAATAATTTGTTAATAAACCAAACTTTTTAGTGTTAAAGTCTTAAAATATGTTAAATTTTAAAGGTATATAGTGTCTAACCCGCATGTTATTTCAAGATTTCATAAAAAGTGTTTATAAAACTCATTAAAATGTTAATGACCTATTAATATAGATGTAGATTGTTTAATATAGTTGCGTGTTTCTATAATTTAATCTAAAAGGGATATGTTATTTTAATGTGCACTTTGGAATTATTTAAGTTAAATGTAGATTCATCTATTTTGCCAATGGCATAACTTATATTTACAATACTATAATTTGTATTGAAATAATAACCTAAACCAATTCCGAAGAGTGTTGAAGTTGAATTAGTGCTATTATCATTTAATAAAGCAACATCAGTTATAGAATAAATATGTGTTGTTTGGTTTATGGCATAATGGTACTCAATGTTGGTTACAGAATATTTTGAAGTAAAAATGCTTTGTTCGTCAAAACCTCTGATAGAATTTGCGCCACCAATTCTAAATAATTCATTTTGTAATAAATTTGCGGCATTTAATAATTCATTGGTGCTTTTTATATAAATAGAATGTTGCATATTTAATGCTAAAGTACATTCAGTAAAAAAACGAAGCTTATCTTGATGGGTTTTGTCAGTGAGAGTTGTTCTATTTCCTGTTAAATAGCCTGCAGTTGCTAAAAAAGCAGGTTTGCTTGTTTGTAAGTTATTATTAAGCATTCTGTAAGTATAAGATAGCCCTATAAATGAATTTTTAAATTCAGAGAATGCTATTGAAGTATTTTGTAATGAATTTAAGTTTGAACTTTCATTATTAAGCAGTGCGTTTACAGAATGGTTGCTATTAATATTGTAATTAATATTTAATTGCGATTTAGTATTTACATAAGTAGAATCTTGTTTTAAAATTGAAAAATCCCCAGAAGTACTAAATGGTGTATTAAAAATATAAGGTGTTCTAAACTCTAAATTTAAAGTTTGTGTATTACTTCCGTTATTTTTCCAATTAAAGCCAAAAGTTTCTCCTTTATTAAAAATATTATTGAGTGTTAAATCTAAATAACCATTAAATATTAATTTGTTGTTAGTTGCGTCATTTGAAAAACCAATAATACCATCAAAAATACTCGTTGCTTTCTTTTTTAAATATAAAAATAATGCAGTAGAGTCTTTAGTAAATAGTACTTCAGGTTTTTTTAGTTGCGTTGTAAAAGGAATTGTATTTATTCTTTTATCTAAATTATTTAAGGTTGTTAAATTAAAAGTTGAATTTGTTTCTAAATTAAGATGATGACGTACATATTTTTTTGGAAACTCATCATAACCTTTTATGATTACGGCATTAATCTTTCTTTCTTCTGTGATAACTAATTTGAGCTCTGCAATTAGTTTATTTCCTTCTTGCTGTATATTAATTAGTGAAGCATTTGTAAATGAAGCGCCTTTGTTTTCAAAATAGGTTACAATGCTATTTAAGGCGAACTCAATTTTATTTGTGGTTATTTCAAAGTAGGAAGCTGTGTAATTAGCAGATATTTTATTTAATATATTATTGCTAATGTTTTTATTAGAATACTTTATTAAAATTGTGTCAATTTTTTTGTTAAGCGTATAGGTATAATGATAGATGGAGTCTTTTTTGTTAAGTAAATAACTATTATTTATATAGCCTAAGAATGCTAATTTTTTGGAAATTAGAATAGTTTCTTCTTGAATGCTCTTTTCTGTAGTGTGCTCTTTATTATATGTTATGGATGTTAATACTGAATTGTTAGTACTGTCTTTCGCTGAAACTAGTAATTCAAAATTTTGAGCATTCAATGAAGCAAATGAAATACTAAATAATAAGTTGTAAAATAAGTGCTTAAAAACGGCTTTCAAATCATTAATTTATAAGATGTGAATATACAAGATATTTTTTGTGAAAAATGATTTAAAAATAAAATAAAAATCATATTTGATTAAGAAAAAAATATTTGTACATTTGCAAACTCTTTGAAAAGAGCTAATTAATTAAAAAGTAATAAATAACAAGATTTTAGTATGCCAACAATTTCGCAATTAGTACGAAAAGGAAGAACCAAAATAACTAAGAAGAGTAAATCGGCTGCTTTAAATTCATGTCCTCAAAGAAGAGGTGTATGTACACGTGTTTATACTACAACGCCAAAAAAACCAAACTCAGCAATGCGTAAAGTAGCAAGGGTAAGGTTAACAAATGGTAATGAAGTAAATGCTTACATCCCTGGAGAAGGTCATAATTTACAAGAGCACTCGATAGTATTAGTTAGAGGTGGAAGGGTTAAAGATTTACCAGGAGTTAGGTATCATATTGTTCGTGGAGCATTAGATACTGCAGGTGTTGCAGGAAGAACGCAACGTCGCTCTAAATATGGTACAAAAGCACCAAAAAAGTAATTTTAAAAACTTTAATGTAAAGACATGAGAAAAAGAGCAGCGAAAAAAAGACCGCTTTTACCGGATCCAAAATTTAACGATCAGTTAGTAACACGTTTTGTGAATAACTTAATGTGGGATGGTAAAAAGTCTACAGCTTTCAAAGTATTCTATGATGCATTAGACATTGTAGAACAGAAAAAACAAGACGAAGAAAAAACATCATTAGAAATTTGGAAAGATGCATTAAGCAATGTAATGCCACAAGTTGAGGTCCGTAGCCGAAGAGTTGGAGGGGCAACATTTCAAATTCCACAGCAAATTAGACCAGACCGTAAGGTGTCTATTGCAATCAAATGGTTGATTTCATATTCAAGAAAACGTAATGAAAAATCAATGGCTCAGCGTTTAGCTGGTGAAGTATTAGCTGCTGCAAAAGAAGAAGGTGCTGCTGTTAAGAAAAGAATTGATGTTCATAAAATGGCTGATGCTAATAAAGCATTCTCTCACCTTAGATTTTAATAAATAGAATGGCAAGAGATTTAAAATATACAAGAAATATAGGAATTGCTGCTCATATTGATGCTGGTAAAACAACATGTACAGAGCGTATCCTTTATTACACAGGTGTTTCACATAAAATTGGAGAAGTGCACGATGGTGCTGCGACAATGGACTGGATGGAGCAAGAGCAAGAAAGAGGTATTACAATTACTTCTGCTGCTACAACTTGTGAGTGGATATTTCCAAAAGAAAATGGAGAGCCTACTGCTGAAGCAAAAGGTTATCACTTTAATATAATTGATACTCCAGGTCACGTAGACTTTACTGTAGAGGTAAATCGTTCTTTACGTGTGTTGGATGGATTGGTTTTCTTATTTAGTGCAGTGGATGGTGTTGAACCACAATCTGAAACTAACTGGAGATTAGCTGATAACTACAAAGTGCCAAGAATTGGTTTCGTTAATAAAATGGACCGTCAAGGAGCTAACTTTTTAGAGGTTTGTCAACAAGTTAAAGAAATGTTAGGTTCTAATGCAGTCCCTATTGTTATGAATATTGGTGATGAAGAAAACTTTAAAGGGATTATTGATTTAGTTAAGAATCGTGCAATTGTTTGGCATGATGAAACACTAGGTGCAACTTTTGATGTTATTGAAATTCCAGAAGAACTAAAAGCAGAAGCAAGAGAATTACGTGGTAAATTAATTGAAGAGGTTGCTGCTTATGATGAAAATCTTTTAGAAAAATATATGGAAGATGAAGATTCTATTACTGAAGATGAAGTGCATGCTGCGCTTCGTGCTGCTGTAATGGATATGTCTATTATTCCTATGATTTGTGGTTCTGCTTTTAAAAATAAAGGAGTACAGTTTTTATTAGATGCTGTTTGTCGTTATTTACCTTCACCAACAGATAAAGAAGGTGTAATTGGTATAAATCCAAATACAGAAAAAGAAGAAATTCGTAAGCCAAATGTAAAGGAGCCGTTTGCTGCTTTGGCTTTTAAAATTGCTACAGATCCATTTGTTGGTCGTTTAGCTTTCTTTAGAGCATATTCTGGGCGTTTAGATGCTGGTTCATATATATTGAATACTCGTTCTGGTAAAAAAGAACGTATTTCACGTATTTATCAAATGCATGCGAATAAACAAAACGCTATCGATTATATTGAAGCAGGTGATATTGGAGCTGGTGTTGGATTTAAAGACATTAGAACAGGAGATACAATGTGTGATGAAAAACACCCAATTGTATTAGAATCTATGGATTTTCCAGATCCTGTAATTGGTATTGCTGTTGAACCTAAAACAAAAGCAGATGTTGATAAATTAGGAATGGCTCTTGCTAAATTAGCTGAGGAAGATCCTACATTTACTGCTAAAACTGATGAAGCTTCTGGGCAAACAATTATTTCGGGAATGGGTGAATTACACTTAGAAATTATTGTAGATCGTTTAAAACGTGAATTCAAAGTTGAAGTAAACGAAGGTCAACCTCAAGTTGAGTATAAAGAAGCGATTACTAGTGAAACTAGACATCGTGAATCATACAAAAAACAATCTGGTGGACGTGGTAAATTTGCGGATATTGTATTTATTATGAGTCCAGCGGATGATGATAAACCAGGATTGACATTTATAAATTCTATTAAAGGTGGTAATGTTCCAAAAGAATTTGTCCCTTCAATTGAAAAAGGATTCAAAATGGCTATGAAAAACGGTCCTTTAGCGGGATACGAAATGGATAGTTTAAAAGTTGAGTTAGTTGATGGTTCATTCCACGCAGTAGATTCAGATCAATTATCATTCGAATTGGCAGCAAAATTAGGATATAAGTCAGCATCGAAAGCATGTAAGCCAGTTATTCTAGAGCCAATTATGAAAATTGATGTAGTAACTCCAGAAATAAATATGGGAGATATTGTAGGTGATTTAAATAGAAGAAGAGGGCAGGTAACTGCAATGGATGATAGAGCTGGTGCAAAAGTTGTAAAAGCAACAGTGCCTTTATCAGAAATGTTTGGTTATGTTACTACATTAAGAACATTGTCATCAGGTAGAGCTACTTCATCAATGGAATTTTCTCATTATGAAGCAACACCTAGCAATATTGCAGAAGAAGTAATCGCAAAAGTTAAAGGATAATCTCTAAATTATAAACGATGAGTCAAAAAATTAGAATAAAATTAAAATCGTACGATTACAATTTAGTAGATAAATCTGCTGAGAAAATCGTAAAAACGGTAAAAAGCACAGGAGCAGTTGTAAACGGACCAATTCCATTACCAACACATAAAAAGATTTTCACAGTTTTACGTTCACCACACGTAAATAAAAAATCTAGAGAGCAATTCCAATTAAGTTCTTACAAAAGATTATTAGACATTTATAGTTCATCATCAAAAACTATTGATGCTTTAATGAAGTTAGAATTACCAAGTGGAGTTGAAGTAGAAATTAAAGTTTAATTTCTAAGTTGCTGAGCAAAGTCGAAGCATACATGTCCTAAGCGGTTGTCAAGGGAAAAACGAAAATACATTCAGGGTTGAAGTATTTTTGACCCTGTTTTTTTTAAATAAAAATAAATAATAATTAAATTAAGTTAAAATGTCTGGGTTAATAGGAAGAAAAATCGGAATGACCAGCTTATTCGACGAAAACGGGAAAAACATTCCTTGTACAGTAGTCGAAGCAGGTCCATGCGTTATCACCCAAGTCAGAACTGATGAAGTAGACGGTTATACGGCACTTCAATTAGGTTTCGATGACAAGAAGGCAAAAAGCTCTAATAAAGCTTTAGATGGTCACTTTAAAAAAGCGGGGACCACTGCCAAGAAAAAAGTTATCGAATTCCAAGGTTTTGATGGTGAGCACAAATTAGGAGATCAACTAACAGTTGAAATTTTTGCTGAAGGAGATTTTGTTGATGTATCAGCAAATTCAAAAGGTAAAGGATTTCAAGGTGTTGTAAAACGTCACGGTTTTGCCGGTGTAGGTCAAGCGACCCACGGTCAACATAACCGTTTAAGAGCTCCAGGTTCAATTGGTGCTGCATCTTATCCAGCTAGAGTATTCAAAGGAATGCGTATGGCAGGTAGAATGGGAGGAAATAAAGTTACAGTTCAAAATTTAAGAGTTTTAAAAGTAGTTCCAGAAAAGAATTTACTTGTGATTAAGGGAGCAATTCCTGGTCATACTAACGCTTATGTAATCATTCAGAAATAATGAAAGTAGCAGTTTTAGACATACAAGGAAAAGATACAGGAAGAAAAGTTGAACTTTCTGACACTGTATATGGAATTGAGCCAAATAAACACGCGGTATATTTAGATGTAAAGCAATATTTGGCAAATAAAAGACAAGGAACTAGCAAATCTAAAGAAAGAGCTGAAATTTCTGGAAGTACTAGAAAGATCAAGAAACAAAAAGGAACAGGAACAGCTCGTGCAGGTAGTATAAAATCTGGTGTTTTTAGAGGTGGAGGAAGAATTTTTGGCCCTAGACCACAAGATCATTCTTTTAAATTGAATAAAAATTTAAAAAGATTAGCTCGTAAATCGGCATTTAGTATTCAAGCAAAAGAGAACAATATTATAGTTGTAGAAGACTTCAATTTTGAATCTCCAAAAACAAAATACTTTACTGAAGTTTTAGCAGCTTTTGATCTAGTAAACAAAAAATCTTTATTTGTGTTTGCTGAACCAAATAATAATGTATATTTGTCATCGCGCAATTTGAAACGCTCAAAAACCACAACTAATTCAGGTTTAAGCACTTACGAATTGTTGAATGTAAATAAAATAATTCTTCTAGAAAGTTCTTTAGAAGGAATTGAGTCTAACTTAAGTAAATAGGTACCAGAGTAATGAATATTTTAATTAAACCTATTATAACGGAAAAAGCAACAAAGGATAGCGAATTATTTAATCGTTATGCGTTTGTTGTGAATAAAAAAGCTAACAAGCTTGAAATTAAAAATGCTGTAGCGAAAGCTTACGGTGTTGAAATTGAAAGTGTTAAAACTATGAACTACCCAGTTCAGCGTAATACTAAATTCACTAAAAGTGGAATGGTACACGCTATGAAGGGTGCTTACAAAAAAGCAATTGTTCAGTTAGCAGAAGGAGAGAATATTGATTTTTATAGCAATATATAATAAAAAATGTCAGTTAGAAAATTAAAACCAGTAACACCAGGTCAGCGTTTTAGAGTAGTAAATGGGTTCGACACCATAACTACTGATAAGCCGGAGAAAAGTTTACTTGCTCCGAATAAAAGATCTGGAGGTCGAAACAACACAGGGAAAATGACAATGCGCTACATTGGTGGTGGTCATAAAAAGAAATATCGTATTATCGATTTTAAAAGAGATAAGAATGGTATCCCTGCATCAGTAAAATCTATAGAATACGATCCAAACCGTACAGCATTTATTGCTTTGTTAGCATATGTTGATGGTGAGAAGAGATATATTATCGCACAAAATGGATTAAAGGTTGGACAAAAAGTAATTTCAGGTGAAGGAGCTACTCCGGATATTGGAAATATGTTATTGTTAAGCCAAATTCCATTGGGAACAACCATTTCTTGTATTGAGTTACATCCTGGTCAAGGAGCTGTTTTAGCTCGTAGCGCAGGATCATTTGCTCAATTAATGGCAAGAGATGGAAAATACGCAACTATTAAATTACCATCAGGTGAAACAAGATTGATTCTTGTGACTTGTAGTGCTGTAATAGGTGTAGTGTCTAATTCAGATCATCAATTGTTAGTATCAGGTAAAGCTGGTAGATCTAGATGGTTAGGAAGAAGACCTAGAACAAGACCTGTAGTGATGAACCCTGTTGATCACCCAATGGGTGGTGGAGAAGGTAAATCTTCAGGTGGTCACCCAAGATCTAGAAATGGAATACCTGCTAAAGGATTCAAAACAAGATCTAAGACCAAGGCGAGTAATAAATATATTATAGAACGTAGAAAAAAATAATTGATATATGGCACGTTCATTAAAAAAAGGACCTTACGTTTTTCGTAAACTAGATAAGAAAGTTCAAACAAATGTAGAATCTGGAAGCAAATCAGTAATTAAAACGTGGTCTAGAGCCTCTACGATTACACCAGATTTTGTAGGACAAACAATTGCTGTTCACAACGGACGTCAGTTTGTACCAGTTTATGTAACAGAAAACATGGTAGGGCATAAATTAGGAGAATTTTCACCAACACGTTCTTACAGAGGACACGGTGGTGCAAAAAACAAAGGAAAAAAATAGTAGGAAATCATGGGAGTTCGTAAAAAATTAAGAGCACAACAGATAAAAGAGGAGAAAAAGCAAATAGCTTTTGCTAAGCTTACAGGTTGTCCTACATCACCAAGAAAAATGCGTTTAGTTGCTGATTTGATTAGAGGAGTAGAAGTTGAAAAAGCTTTGCAAATCTTAAAATTCAATGTAAAAGAAGCATCAATTAATCTTGAAAAATTATTATTGAGTGCTATTGCAAATTGGCAAGCAAAAAATGAAGGTTCAAGTATTGAAGAAGCTGGGTTATTTGTTCAGTCAGTATTTGTAGACAGCGCAGGAATGTTAAAAAGATTAAGACCAGCACCTCAAGGGCGCGCACATCGTATTAGAAAACGTTCTAATCATGTAACATTAATCTTAGGAAGTAAAAACGTTAGCAAACAATCATAAGTAGTATGGGACAAAAAACAAATCCAATAGGAAATCGTTTAGGAATTATCAGAGGATGGGATTCTAACTGGTATGGAGGAAGAAACTACGGCGATAAGATTGCTGAAGATTATAAAATAAGAGAGTATATAAATGCTCGTTTATCAAAAGCAAGTGTTTCAACAGTAATTATTGAGCGTACACTTAAACTTGTAACCGTTACTATCACTACTGCTAGACCTGGTATTATTATTGGGAAAGGTGGTCAAGAGGTAGACAAGTTAAAAGAAGAGCTTAAAAAAATTACAGGCAAAGAAGTTCAGATCAACATTTTTGAAATTAAACGTCCAGAATTAGACGCAAAACTTGTAGGTGCTAGTATAGCTCGTCAAATTGAGAGCAGAATCTCATACAGAAGAGCAATTAAAATGGCAATTGCAGCTACAATGCGTATGAATGCTGAGGGGATTAAAGTACAAATTTCAGGACGTTTAAATGGTGCTGAAATGGCACGATCAGAACATTATAAAGATGGAAGAATTCCTCTTTCTACTTTTAGAGCTGATATTGATTATGCACTTGTTGAAGCTCATACTACATACGGACGTTTAGGCGTAAAAGTATGGATTATGAAAGGCGAGGTATATGGTAAAAGAGAATTGTCACCACTAGTTGGTCTTTCCAAAAAACAAGGAAAAGGCGGTAATGATAGAGGTGGAAATTCAAAGAGACCACAACCACGTAGAAGAAAATAATTTTTTAAAATTTAGAATTTAAAATGTTACAGCCAAAGAGAGTTAAATATCGTAAAGTACAGAAGGGTAAAGGGAACATGAATGGAAATTCTCAAAGAGGGCACCAACTTTCAAATGGAATGTTTGGTATCAAATCTTTAGAACAAGACTTACTTACTTCTCGTCAAATCGAAGCAGCACGTATTGCAGCAACTCGTCATATGAAAAGAGAAGGTCAATTATGGATTAAAATATTTCCAGATAAGCCAATTACTAAAAAACCATTAGAAGTACGTATGGGTAAAGGTAAAGGTGCACCAGAATATTTTGTAGCCGTAGTTAAACCTGGAAGAATTATGTTTGAAGTAGGTGGAGTACCTGCTCACGTAGCAAAAGAAGCTTTACGTTTAGCAGCACAAAAGTTGCCTGTTAAAACGAAACTTGTTGTAGCTAGAGATTTTGATAACGCTTAATAAACGATTAAGAAAATGAAACAATCTGAAATTATAGGATTATCAACAGAAGAGTTACAAGAAAAACTTGGAAGTTTAAAGAAAAGTTATACTGATCTGAAAATGGCTCACGCAATTTCACCATTGGAAACACCAATGCAATTGAGAGCACTTAGAAGAACTGTTGCACGTGTTGCTACAGAATTAACTAAAAGAGAATTACAATAATTGTATTCAGTAAAGATGGAAAAAAGAAATCTTAGAAAAGAGAGAATAGGTATAGTTTCTAGTAATAAAATGGAGAAATCTATTGTTGTTGCTGAAGTTAAAAAAGTGAAACACCCTATGTACGGTAAATTCGTGTTAAGCACAAAGAAATATGTTGCACACGATGAGACAAATGATTGCAATATTGGAGATACTGTTAGAATAATGGAAACACGTCCAATGAGTAAATCTAAACGTTGGAGATTAGTAGAAATCCTAGAAAGAGCTAAATAATTATGTTACAGACAGAATCAAGATTAAGAGTAGCTGATAATACTGGAGCTAAAGAAGTTTTAGTTATCCGAGTTTTAGGAGGAACTAGAAAACGTTATGCATCAATTGGTGATAAAATTGTTGTATCTATTAAGGATGCTACACCAAATGGATCAGTAAAGAAAGGTCAAGTAGCTAAAGCTGTAGTTGTTAGAACGAAGAAAGAAATTAGAAGAAAAGATGGATCTTATATAAGATTTGATGATAATGCTTGTGTATTATTAGACGCTACTTCTGGTGAAATGAAAGGGACTCGTGTATTCGGTCCTGTTGCAAGAGAACTTCGTGAAAAACAATTTATGAAAATTGTATCATTAGCACCTGAAGTGCTTTAATAAAATATTATACGATGAAGTTAAAGATCAAATCAGGAGATAATGTTAGAGTTATGGCAGGAGACCATAAAGGAGAAGAAGGGAAAGTAGTTCTTATTTTTCCAAGTAAAAACAGAGCAATTGTTGAAGGTGTCAATATGGTATCTAAACATACAAAACCTAGCGCGCAAAACCCTCAAGGTGGTATTGTAAAAAAGGAAGCTACTATTCATATTTCAAACTTAATGTTGCTAGAAGATGGTGAAGTAACTAAAGTTGGATATAGAATGGAAGCTGACAAGAAAGTTAGAGTTTCTAAAAAAACGAATAAAGCAATTTAGTTATGACTTATATACCAAGACTAAAAGAAGAGTATAAGAATAGAATAATTGGTGCTCTTACGGAAGAATTCAGTTATAAAAATGTAATGCAAGTTCCTAAATTACAAAAAATTGTAATTAGTAAAGGAGTTGGTGCTGCTGTAGCTGATAAGAAATTAATTGATTATGCTGTTGACGAATTAACAAAAATTTCAGGTCAACATGCTATATCAACGATATCTAAGAAAGATGTTGCAGCTTTTAAATTACGTAAAGGTGTACCAATTGGTGCAAAAGTAACTTTACGTGGTGTAAAAATGTACGAATTTTTAGATAGATTGGTTACTGCATCTTTACCTCGTGTAAGGGACTTTAACGGAATCAAAGCAAATGGTTTTGATGGAAGAGGAAATTACAACCTAGGTATTACTGAACAAATCATCTATCCAGAAATAGATATTGATAAGGTAAACAAAATAGGCGGTATGGATATTACATTTGTAACATCTGCTCAAACTGATAAAGAAGCAAAATCATTATTAAGTGAATTAGGTTTACCATTTAAAAAGAATTAAGGAATGGCTAAAGAATCAATGAAAGCCCGCGAGGTTAAAAGACAAAAGGTAGTTGCAAAGTATGCTGAAAGACGTAAAGCTTTAAAAGAAGCTGGAGATTATGATGCATTACAAAAATTACCAAAAAATGCATCTCCAGTACGTTTACACAATCGTTGTAAATTAACAGGAAGGCCAAAAGGGTATATTAGACAATTTGGAATTTCACGTGTTACATTTCGTGAAATGGCAAATCAAGGTTTAATACCAGGAGTAAGAAAAGCCAGTTGGTAAAAAATTTTAACTGGTTTTAGGTTCAATAATAATATTGAAAACCAAAACCGCAAATTAATAAATATGATTACAGATCCAATCGCAGATTATCTGACAAGAGTTAGAAATGCTATAATGGCAGGTCACAGAGTTGTTGAAATACCAGCATCTAAAGTTAAGAAAGAAATAACTAAGATTTTATTTGATCAAGGTTATATACTAAGCTATAAGTTTGAAGATGAAAGTGTTCAAGGAACTATTAAAATAGCTTTGAAATATGATAAAGCAACAAAAGCTTCAGTTATAAAGAAATTACAGCGTGTAAGTACACCTGGAGTTCGTAAATATGTAGGTGCTAATGAAATACCTCGTGTTTTAAACGGATTAGGGATAGCAATTGTTTCAACATCTCACGGTGTTATGACAGGTAAAAAAGCTAAGCTAGAGCATGTTGGTGGAGAAGTTTTATGTTACGTATATTAATAAAGAACTAAGTAAAGATGTCAAGAATAGGAAATAATCCAATTACTTTACCAGCAGGTATTACATTCGATATTAAAGAGAATGTAATTACTGTAAAAGGTAAGTTGGGAGAGTTATCTCAAGAAATAAAAGACGATATTACAGTTAAAGTTGAAGAAGGGAAAATTATAGTAGAACGCCCATCTGATAGTAAAAGCCATAAAGCAAAACATGGTTTATACAGAGCTTTATTGAATAATATGATTGTTGGAGTTTCTGAAGGATGGACTAAAGAATTAGAACTTGTTGGTGTTGGATATAGAGCCAGTAACCAAGGACAAGTGTTAGATTTAGCTTTAGGTTTTTCTCATAATATAGTTTTAGATATAGCTCCAGAAGTTATTGTAGAAGCTATCTCAGAGAAAGGAAAAAACCCAAGAGTAAAATTAACTTCATTTGATAAACAATTAGTAGGAGCTGTTGCGGCTAAGATTCGTTCTTTCCGTCCGCCAGAACCATACAAAGGAAAAGGAGTTAAATTTGTAGGAGAAATTTTAAGAAGAAAAGCAGGTAAATCTGCATAATTAATTATATTATGGCATTATCAAAGCTTCAAAGAAGGCAAAGAATTAAGCATAGAATCAGAAAGGTTATTTTTGGTACAGCTACTAAACCGAGATTATCGGTATTTAGAAGCAACAAAGAAATTTATGCTCAATTAGTAGATGATAACACAGGTACTACTATTGTATCAGTATCATCTAGAAATAAGGAAATAGAATCAGTCGGTTCAAAAACAGACATTGCAAAATTAGTAGGTAAAACTATCGCTGAAAAAGTAATGAGTGCTGGGATTGAGTCAGTTGCATTTGATAGAAATGGATTTTTGTATCACGGTAGAGTAAAAGCTCTAGCAGACTCTGCAAGAGAAGCAGGTTTAAAATTTTAATATATTATGTATCACAAATACAAAAACGTAGAAAGAGTTAAGCCTAGTGGGTTAGAACTACAAGATCATTTAGTTGGTGTTAATAGAGTTACTAAAGTAACAAAAGGTGGTAGAGCATTTGGTTTTTCAGCTATTGTTGTAGTAGGAGACGGAAATGGAGTTGTTGGACAAGGATTAGGTAAATCTAAAGATGTAGCATCTGCAATTGCAAAAGCTATTGAAGATGCTAAGAAAAACTTAGTTAGAATTCCAATTATTAAGCAAACATTACCTCACGAACAAAAAGGTAAATATGGTGGAGCAAGAGTGTTTTTAAAACCAGCTTCACACGGTACCGGAGTTATTGCTGGTGGTGCTGTTCGTTCCGTACTTGAGTCAGTTGGTGTACATGATGTACTTTCGAAATCTCAAGGATCATCAAATCCACACAATGTTGTAAAAGCTACATTTGATGCTTTATTACAACTTAGAAGTGCAAGTATGATTGCTCAAGAAAGAGGAATCTCTTTAGATAAAGTTTTTAACGGATAAAAAGAGGAACGATGACAAAAATAAGAGTAACACAAGTTAAAAGTAAAATTAGACGTCCTCAAAATCAAAAAAGAACTTTGGATGCTTTGGGTTTACGCAAGATGAATCAAGTTGTAGAACATGAAGCTACTCCAAGTATTATTGGGATGGTAAATACTGTTAAACACTTAGTTTCTGTTGAAGAAATTAAATAAAATAAAGAGATGACATTAAATAACTTACAACCTGCTAAAGGATCGGTTAAAACTCAAGGAAAACGAATTGGTAGAGGTCAAGGTTCTGGTAAAGGAGGTACTGCTACAAGAGGTCACAAAGGGGCTAAGTCTCGTTCAGGATACTCTAGAAAAATCGGTTTCGAAGGTGGTCAAATGCCTTTGCAAAGACGTGTACCTAAATTTGGTTTTACTAATATTAATCGTAAAGAATATGTTGGTATAAACTTACATAAACTTCAAGAATTAGTTGATAATAATAAAATTACTGATACAGTAACATTTGATATATTACTTGAAAATGGCGTAGTTCATAAAAATGATCTAGTAAAAATATTAGGTGATGGAGAATTAAAAGCCAAACTTAACGTAACTGTTCATAAATTTACTGCTACTGCAAAAGCTGCAATTGAAAAAGCTGGAGGTTCAGCTGAAACGGTATAATAATTATTTATAGATGAAAAAATTAATTCAAACCATTAAAGACATTTGGAGTATAGAGGAACTTAGAAATAAGATTCTATTAACACTTGGATTTATGGCAATTTATCGTTTTGCGGCACAGGTGCCACTTCCAGGTATTGATATTACAGTTGCACAAGCTGCACTTGCAAATCAAACAAGTGGAGGAGGGATATTAGGATTACTTGATATGTTTACAGGAGGAGCATTTTCACAAGCTTCTATTGTTGCTTTAGGTATTATGCCATATATCTCAGCTTCTATTGTAGTGCAATTAATGGGAATTGCGGTTCCTTATTTACAAAAACTACAAAAAGACGGTGAAAGTGGTAGAAAAAAAATAAATCAAATTACTCGTTGGTTAACAATAGCAATTACTATGGTTCAAGGACCTGCGTATATTACTAATATATATCAATTAATTCCTTCTGAAGCTTTCTATATAAGTGGAAGTATGTTTTGGTTATCATCTATGGTGATATTAACAGCCGGAACAATTTTCGCAATGTGGTTAGGTGAAAAAATTACAGATAAAGGAATTGGTAATGGTATATCATTATTAATTATGATTGGTATTATTGCACGTTTCCCTTCATCATTTATTCAAGAGGTGGTTTCAAAAGTAACAGCTTCTAATGGAGGAATGATTATGATTTTAATAGAAGTTATAGTTTGGTTACTTGTAATTTTAGTATGTGTTTATTTAGTAACAGCAGTTCGTAGAATTGCTGTACAATATGCCAGAAAAACAGTTGCAGGTAATATTAAAAGTGTAGCTGGTTCAAGAGATTATATTCCACTAAAATTAAATTCATCAGGTGTTATGCCTATCATATTTGCTCAGGCTATTATGTTTGCACCCGCATTAATGGCAGGGTCAGATAATGATACTGTAAAATCTATTGGAATAGAATTTTCTAATATGTTTGGTTTATGGTATAACTTGTTATTTGCATTTTTAATTATAATATTTAGTTATTTTTACACTGCAATTACCATTCCTACCAATAAAATGGCTGATGACTTAAAAAGAAGCGGTGGATTTATACCAGGGATTAGACCAGGAAAAGATACAGGTGAAATGTTAGATAGAATTTTATCTTTAATTACGTTTCCAGGATCTATTTTCTTAGCTTTAGTTGCAATTTTGCCTTCTATTGTTATTAATTTTGGACTAACGCAATCTTGGGCATTATTTTATGGTGGTACATCGTTATTAATTATGGTTGGTGTGGCAATAGATACAATACAACAAATTAATTCTCATTTATTAAATCGTCATTATGATGGATTAATGAAAAAGGGAACTAAAAGAAAATCAGTAGCATAATGGCAAAACAATCAGCCATACAACAAGACGGAACGATTACAGAAGCATTGTCAAATGCGATGTTTCGTGTAGAGTTGGAAAATGGACATATTGTAACAGCACATATATCTGGAAAAATGCGTATGCATTATATTAAATTATTACCAGGTGATAAAGTGAAGTTAGAAATGAGCCCTTATGATTTATCAAAAGCAAGAATTACTTACAGATATTAAAGTATAAACGATGAAAGTTAGAACATCAGTAAAAAAGAGAAGTGCCGAGTGCAAGATTGTGCGTAGAAAAGGCAGATTATATGTAATCAATAAAAAGAATCCTAGATTTAAACAAAGACAAGGATAGATATGGCAAGAATAGCAGGTATTGATATTCCAAAAAATAAAAGAGGTGTTATTGCATTAACATATATTTTTGGAATCGGAAAAAGCAGAGCTAAAGAAATTTTAGCGACTGCAAAAGTTGATGAAAGCACAAAAGTTCAAGATTGGACTGATGATGAAATTCACGAGATTAGAGAACAAGTAGGAGACTACACTATTGAAGGTGAATTACGTTCTGAAACACAAATTAGCATTAAGCGATTAATGGATATTGGGTGTTACAGAGGTATACGTCATAGATCAGGATTACCTTTAAGAGGTCAAAGAACCAAAAACAATTCTAGAACTAGAAAAGGTAAGAGAAAAACTGTAGCTAACAAGAAAAAAGCAACTAAATAATAACTAAATATTATGGCGAAAGTAAGCACTAAAACTAAAAAACGTAAAGTTATTGTTGAGGCAGTTGGTGAAGCACATATTACAGCTTCATTTAACAATATTATTATATCATTAACTAATAAAAAGGGAGATGTAATTTCTTGGTCATCGGCTGGGAAAATGGGCTTTAGAGGCTCTAAAAAGAATACTCCTTATGCTGCTCAATTAGCTGCTGAAGATTGTGCGAAAGTTGCACATGAAGCAGGTATGAGAAAAGTAAAAGTTTATGTTAAAGGACCAGGTAACGGAAGAGAATCAGCAATTAGATCAATTCACAATTTAGGAATTGAAGTTTCTGAAATCATTGATGTTACACCTGCACCACATAATGGTTGTAGACCTCCAAAAAGAAGAAGAGTATAATTTAATTAATTTTTAACCGATGGGAATTTAGATTATCGAAGGATAAGCCTTAATTCATAATCCCTATCAATCAAATAATAGAAATGGCAAGATATACAGGACCAAAAACTAAAATTGCCCGTAAATTCGGAGAAGCAATTTTTGGAGAAGATAAATCTTTTGAAAAAAGAAATTATCCTCCAGGACAACACGGAGCTAATAAGCGTAGAGGAAAAAAATCTGAATACGCAATACAGTTGTCTGAAAAGCAAAAAGCAAAATACACTTATGGTATTTTAGAAAAACAATTCTCAAATATTTTTAAAAAGGCATCTGCTTCAACAGGAGTAACAGGTGAAATTTTATTACAACTTTGTGAATCTCGTTTAGATAATGTAGTATTTAGATTAGGTGTTGCACCTAGCCGTAGTGCTGCTCGTCAACTAGTTTCTCACCGTCATATTACTGTAAATGGTGAGTTAGTAAACATTCCTTCATATTCTTTAAACGCAGGCGATGTTGTAGCGGTTAGAGAAAAATCAAAATCATTAGCTACTATCGATAATTCGTTAGCTTCTAGAAAAAATGATGTTTATGAATGGCTTACTTGGAATTCAGAAACTAAACAAGGTAATTTTGTGAGTGTTCCTGAAAGAATTCAAATTCCAGAAAATATTAAGGAACAATTAATAGTGGAGTTATACTCTAAATAATTTTAAAGATACCAATTCAATTATGGCAATTTTAAATTTTCAAAAACCCGATAAAGTAATTATGATTGACTCTACCGATTTTAATGGTAGATTCGAATTTAGACCTTTAGAACCAGGATTTGGTTTAACTGTAGGTAATGCTTTAAGAAGAGTACTTTTATCTTCATTAGAGGGTTTTGCAATAACATCACTTCGTATTGAGGGTATTGAACACGAATTTTCAACAATAACAGGTGTTGTTGAAGATGTAACTGAAATTATTTTGAACTTAAAACAAGTTCGTTTTAAGAAACAAATAGAAGATTCAGATAGAGAAACTGTAAATATTTCAGTTACAAATCAAGATCAGTTAACAGCAGGAGATTTACAAAAATATATTTCAGGGTTTCAAGTTTTAAACCATGATTTAGTTATTTGTAATATGGAAAAATCTGTTAAACTTGATTTTGAATTATCAATTGAGAAAGGTAGAGGTTTTGTACCAGCTGAAGAAAATAAAAAACCAGGAGTAGCATTAGGAACAATTTTTACAGATTCAATTTTTACACCAATTAAAAATGTAAAATATGCTGTTGAAAATTTCCGTGTTGAGCAAAAGACTGATTACGAAAAATTAGTATTTGATATCACTACGGATGGTTCTATTTCACCTAAAGATGCTTTAACTGAAGCTGCTAAAATATTAATCCATCACTTTATGTTATTCTCTGATGAGCGTATTACATTAGAAGCTGATGAGATTGCACAAACTGAAACATACGATGAAGAATCATTACATATGCGTCAGTTATTAAAAACAAAATTAGTGGATATGGATTTATCTGTAAGAGCACTAAATTGTTTAAAAGCAGCAGAGGTAGATACTTTAGGAGACTTGGTATCATTTAATAAAAATGACTTGATGAAGTTCCGTAACTTTGGTAAAAAATCTTTAACTGAATTAGATGAATTAGTTC
>NZ_CALAEQ010000065.1 GCF_937891065.1 uncultured Lutibacter sp.
GGCATCAAGAATCATAGTAATAGTACCATTATTCCATATTTTTAAAATATCAGTTGCCACTTGTGCACCACTTCCTGCGGCTATGGCATACTGACTAATATGACCAGCTAAAACACCTGCAACAAAAACACCTTCAAAAACCAAATGATTTACATTTTTAAGCATAATACGCTCTTTTTGAGGTGGTAAATTATGATGAGGTGTTACATATTGTGTCAACCCTTCAATATTAAAAAGGTTTGAAGGACCAACAGCAACTAAAACCATTTTTGCTTTGTAGTTATTTTTATTTGTAAAAACAGTAAAATTAGATGATACTCCTTCAATTCTAGTTACTTTTTCTTTTTCAATTTGAATAACTTCTGGATAAACTTCAGAAAGTTGTGATAAACCACTTGCAAGAATTTCATCACCTGTAGTCCCTTTTTTAAAACCTAAAACATTATTTAGTTCGGCACTTTTTAATGCTGAACTTTTTTGATGAGTTATAATACCAATCTTTTTATCTTTTGCAAAAGGCTTATTCACAGCAGATCCCAAAATTAAAGCGCACGATAAACCAGCTGCACTACCACCAATAATTAACACATCAAAAGAATTCATAATTTATTATTTAATTAATTAAACCTTGAATGTTTGTTGCAAACAGTTTTACGGCTATTGCTAACAGTATAACACCAAATATTTTTCTTAAAATATTAATACCATTTTTACCAATTAATTTTTCAATTTTTACCGATGTTTTTAAAACAATATACATAAAAATTATATTAATTACTATCGCAATTACAATGTTAACTGTTTCGTACTCAGCTCTTAATGATAAGATTGTAGTTAAACTACCAGGACCGGCTATTAATGGAAAAGCCAATGGGAATACAGAAATAGTTTTTGCACTTGTTTCCTCTTCTTTGTAAAGAGAAATACCTAAAATCATTTCTAGTGCAAGAAAAAATAAGATAAAAGCACCAGCTACAGCAAAAGAATTTACATCAATCCCAATTAAATTTAAAATACTTTTTCCTAAGAATAAAAAAGAAATCATAATTAAACCAGCAATTATTGAAGCTTTTTCAGATTGAATATGACCAAATTTAGCTCGTAAATCAATTATTATTGGAACATTACCAATAATATCTATTACTGCAAACAACACCATAGTTGCAGTGAAAATTTCTTTTAAATTGAATACCATTATTTTACTTTTTAGAAAGGTTGGCAAAAGTATAAAAACATCACATAAATTTAAGTAAAAGTATGTAAAAAATTAGTTTATTTTTGCAAGATGTTTCAATTAGGAAAAACCATAGTTTCAGAAAATATTATAGAGAAGGAATTTGTCTGTAATTTATCAGCGTGTAAAGGAAAATGTTGTATAGATGGAGAAGCCGGAGCTCCATTAGAAGAACACGAACTTCAAATATTATTGGATATTTACCCAAAAGTAAAACCTTTTTTAAGACCCGAAGGAATTGCAGCAATTGAAGATCAAGGACTTTTTATTACCATTGAAGGTGAATATGAAACTACTTTAATTGATGAAAAAGATTGTGCCTTTGTTATTTTTGATGATAAAAATATTGCAAAATGCGCTATTGAAGAAGCCTATAACCAAGGTGTAATAAAGTGGAAGAAGCCAATTTCTTGTCATTTATATCCAGTTCGATTAATGGAATATAGTGAGTTTACAGCTGTTAATTATCATCAATGGCCAATTTGTGATGATGCTTGTTCTTTAGGAAAAGAATTACAAGTGCCAGTTTATAAATTTGTAAAAGAAGCTTTAGTAAGAAAATTTGGAAAAGATTGGTATGCCGAGCTTGAAAAAGTAGCTGAAAATTACAAGAAGTAATAATATTACAATTTAATGACACAAAAATTGCAAACTAATAATTAGGTTTTTGTATTTTTACCTAAAAGTTACCTATAAAAGAGACTCTTAAGCGATGTTTAAAACCCTAAAATTTACAGTTACACTTGTTGTTTTAATTTTTATTCAAACTACTTCTTTTAGTCAAAAACTTACCAAAAAACAAATTGATAGTGTTTATGCTGAATTAAAAGTAAAACCAAATACTATTGAAAAGGTTGATGAATTAATTTCATTATACAAAAATGCAACCAGCGCTAAAATAAAAAATGAAGCCATTATAGATGATGCTATTTCAACTTCTGAAAAAATATTTTATATAAAAGGATTAGGAGAAAGTTACAATAGAAAAGGTTTAGTGGCACGGTATAATTACGATTATGAAAGTTCAGTTGCAAACCATAAAAGAGCTTTAAGTTATCTTACCAAAGGTATAGATACTTTGTTAACTATCAAGTGTTTAAATAATTTAGGTGTAAGTTATAGAAAACTAAATTTAGAAAAAGAAGCTTTTGATTTTTATTTTAAGGCATTAGATTTATCAGAAAAAATAAAACACAATAAAAGCATTATAATAGCTTTAAATGGTATTGGAAATGTTTTTATTGACACTAAAGAATACGACAAAGCATTACACTATTTTAAAAGAGTTTATGCATTTGATTTAAAAAGTAAAAACATAGAAGGTCAAGAATATAGTTTGTCAAATATTGGAGAGGTTTATTTATATAAAAAATCATATGATTCAGCATATTATTACATTAATAAAGCGCTAATTTTAACAAAAGAATATAAGCATAAAGCGAGTGAGGCTATCAGATACAATTTATTAGGGTTGCTTTTTCAGAAAAAAGGAGATTATAAAAAGTCAACTGAGTATTATAAGGAAGCAATTCCTTTGTTTACAAAAGAAAACAATATAAGATATTTAAGTAATACACTAATTAATGTTGGGCAAAATCAACTAAATATAGGTGATTACGCAGAAGCTAAAGAGAATATTATAGTTGGTTTAAATAGTGCGAAAATGATAAAATCTAAAGAAAATATTTCTTTAGGATACAATGCCTTAGTTGATTACTATACACTTACAAAAGATTATAAAAATGCTTTAAGTTCTCATAAAATGGCTACAGCATTTCAAGATAGTATTGTAAATGAAGCGTCACAAAAAAGTATTATAAGCACTCAAGTTGAATACGAAACTGCAAAAAAAGACGCGCAAATACAAAAATTAGCAATAGAAAACGAAGTAAGTGAAAATAAAGCGAAAACAAATTTCAACCGTTTAATTATAATTTCTTCTTTAAGTTTAGTTGGTATTATAGGTTTACTCTATTTATTGAGACTTTACAGAAGAAATTCAGATTTAGAAATTGAAAACAAAAATTCAGAATTACAAAACTATATTCATCAAATTAACGATTTAAAAGAAAAAGCAAAAAACAATATAAATAGTGAAACTGAAAATTTCACTGATTTTGGACTTTCAAAACGCGAAATTGAGGTGTTACAATATATTGCTGCCGGACTTAGTAATGATGAAATTTCAGAAGAAATGTTTGTTTCAAATAATACTGTGAAAACACATATAAAAAACATCTATTCTAAATTAGATGTTAAAAATAGAATTCAGGCCATAAAAAAAATTAGAGCATAAACTATTAATTCATTTTAGGAATCAACTACTCTTTATTGTAAAAAACATACGTATAAAATGTCATGTCGAGCGCAGTCGAGACCTCTTTTTTAACACGTTTGTAATAAAAAAACCTTTAAATAAGCTTCACTCTTTATCTTCAAAGCAAAATACATTTTGTTTTTCAGCAATGCTTTAGAAGACATCATTCAATATTTTGTCCTATGCTAAAACCTTTTTTATAAACTTCACCGTTAAAATAATTTTACAATTACTAAAACTATTGTAAATGTTCATAATAACAACACCTTTTCAATACAAAATCACCTAAAAGGGTTAGATATATCACACTTTTATATGAAGTGTTTTTTTGATTTTGAAAGTAATTTAGCATCATAATTAGAACCACAATAATGCTAAAATTATAAATTTAAAAATCATGAAAAAACAAACATTTAATTTTAAAACCAACGCTATTTTTAAAATAATGCTGGCTTTTAGTTTATTCTTTTTAAATCCGCAACAGTCAGAAGCGCAATTTTTTAAAAAATTAAAAGAGAAAGCTGAAAAGAAAATTGAACAAGAAGCAGATAAAAGAGCCGAAAAACGGGTCAATAAAAAAATTGATAAAGAGTTTGATAAAGCCGAAGATGTTTTAGATGGAAAAGACAAAGAAAAAAAAGAAGAGAATGAGGGAAATAGCAACAAAAATGAAAAAGATGCAAACAACTCCAACAATCCTAACAACCAAAATACCGATGGCAACACACCACAAACAAATACACCAAATGTAGTTTGGAATAAGTTCGATTATGTACCTGGAGATACGGTACTTTTTGAAGACGGTCCAAGTTCAGATGAAGAAAATGGTGAATTCCCAAGCCGTTGGGATTTATACAAAGGAAATGCTGAAATTGGGAATGTTGATGGCGAAAATGTAATTATGTTTATTAGCAACCAATCTTACATTATACCTTACTTAAAAAATTCTAATGAAGATTATTTACCCGAAGTTTTTACTTTAGAATTAGATGTGTGGTTTCCAAAAGGATCTACAACTAGAAACAGATTATGGATTTTTTTATGTGACAAAAAAAACAATAGTCAAAGAACCGAAGATTTGTGTGTAATGCCTCACGGTTTAGAGTTTATGGATTCAGATAAGTCTTATCCAGGAACAGAAAATATAGGATGGTCAAATGAGACTGTAGGATCGTGGAAACACATCTCTATGGCTTATACCAAAGGGAAATTCAAAGCCTATTTTAACGATACACGTTTAATAAATGTTCCCCATTTAGAAATTAATCCTTCTGGAATTACTATTGAAGCAGATAGTGACCAGATATACATCAAAAACATTCGCATCGCAAAAGGTGGCGTAAAATATTACGATCGTGTACTTTCCGAAGGAAAAATTATAGTTAACGGAATAAAATTCGATGTAAACAAGGCTACGTTAAAACCTGAAAGTATGGGACCTATTAACGAAATCTATAAACTCATGGTAGACAATCCTACAGTCAATTTTAGCGTAGAAGGACACACCGATAGTGATGGAGATGATGCTTCAAATATGACATTATCTCAAGCCAGAGGAAAAGCGGTAATGGATAAATTAATTAGTTTGGGAATTGCTAGTAATCGATTAAAATCTACCGGTTTTGGAGAAAGTAAACCTATTGGAGAAAATGGTACTCCTGAGGGAAAAGCAAATAACCGTAGAGTTGAGTTTGTAAAATTTTAAAAAATAAATAATGAAAAAATTAACCGTATTAGGTATCGCTCTTATTGCTTTTATAGGAAGTATAAATGCCCAAAAATCAAAATTGGCAGGAAGTTGGCTACTAACAAAAACCGAAGTTGGTACTGAAATTCAAAATCCTTATCAAAATACCAATTTTAATGAAGATGGCACATTTGTAATCATGGGAATAGAAGTTGGAACCTGGGAATACAATAAAAGTAAGAACGCTGTAGTAATGAAATCTGATTTTGACAAAGATTTTAATGGTGTAGCAGAAATTTTAAACCTTAATGATAACGAATTAATACTTAGCAAAGACGGTGTAAAAATGTTCTATACTAAAATGGATATGGCTAAAGTAATGGCAAGCAATAAAAATTCTGGACTTCTAGGCATGTGGGAATTTAAAGACCTACCATATGCAGGAGCAAACACTTTTTTCACTTTTACAGAACCAGATGAATACACCATAATTCAGAAAGAAGAAGGAATGACAGGTACTTTTAAGGGAACTTGGATTTTTGATGAACAGGAAAAATCGTTGATTATAATAGGTTTTAGTTCAGAAAATGTCTTTAGAGGGAAAAATAATATAGCTAAAGTTGATGAAGAAACTATAGAATTAAATAATAATGGAACTGTTTTTAAAGGAGTTAAAAAAGCAGAAAGCAATATAAAAATTGAAAGATTAACCTTTTCAAATGAAGATTTTTATAAGGAAGATGGTGATTATAAATATTATGATGATGAACAAAAATTACCTTGGAATGATTCTTATAAAATGATGATTGATTTAGCGAATGTTAAACAATTAGTGTATAACTACTCAACACTCTTAAATGGAACAAGCAGTTTTGAAACTAAAACACTTACGGCGAACGTAGTTGCTAATGTTGAAGAAGGAATTTTAAGTATTGATAATATATTTAAAGGTTATGACAGCTATAATTTTCCAGAAGACACAGCAATGCCAACAAATAATTATGATGAATACAACAAACTTTTCCCGTTAGACGAAGATATTTTTAGAGTTGTTGGGGAAGAAGAAATTACGGTTACTGCCGGGACTTTTAACTGCACAGTTATTGAAGCAGCAGGTAGTTTTGATGAAGTTTTAAAAGTATGGATGATTAATGACAAGCCTGGAATTATAGCAAAAGTTATAAAAGATAATCCAGACGAGAGTTTTGGGCACTATTATATATTCGAATTACAAGAAATTAAATAACGGTAAAATGAAAAATAGATTTTTAATCATTTTAGTATTGGTAACATCTTTCACTTTTGCACAAGTGAATACTACCCCAAAAGAAAATAAGGAAGCTAGAGATTCCATAAATTTCAAGGTATCCAAACTTATGGAATTCTATGAGTCTTACGAAGATGGCAGCCCAGAATCTTTAAAAAAAGCAAAGTTTAACAAAGCCGCAGATGCTTTATCAGAAGGAAGTATTTCTAAAAAAGACAAGGCAGATGCTTATCAAATAGTAAATGCCTACATCAAAGGCGATAAAGCGCTTGAACAAGATAAATCAGTAGAAAAAAATGAAGATGAAAGTTTAAATGAAACGCTTGAAAAAACGGAAGAAGTTAAAGAAGCTCAAAAATTCTTAGATCAACAAAAAGCGATGTTTACGCAAATGTCTTATTCAGAATTTGAAGCCTATATTTTAAAAATAAGTCCGGGAACAGGGAAAAAGGAGATTAAAACGGCCTACAATGAACTGCATAAAAATGATGGTAAAGAAGTCTCAATTACTTCAGAAGATGAAGAAATGACCGAAGCTCAATTACAACTATGGGCAATAGAGACGCTTCAAAACCCAAAAAGTTGTGCGGATTACAGAAAAGCAATTAATATTCTAAAAATTCAAATGCCAGAAAGCGAAATTCAAAAAGCTTGTAAAACAATAAATAATAATAAATTATAAAATAATACGATGAAAAAAATAAGCATTTTACTTTCCTTAGTTGTAGCACTAGTTAGCTGCAACGGAAACAGCCAAAATCAATTAAAACGTTACAGTGTAAAATCAGGTAATGTAGCCTATAAAACTACCATTTCAGGAAAAATAATGGGAGGAACTATTACAGGAAACGGAACAGAAAAACTATATTTTAAAAATTGGGGAGCTACAGAATTAAAGGAAGAAGAATCTACGCAAACAACCCATATTAAATTTTTTGGAAAAGAAAAAACAAACAGTACCTCAAAACACTCAATGAATAAATTAGATAACGGGGAAAGTTATTCTGTAGATTTTGACAATAAAACAATTACTGCAGGAAGTGATATGGCAATGAATTTAATGAAACAAAGCAATACTGATGCAGATGAAGCAGGTAAAAGTATGCTTGAATTTATGGGAGGTAAAAAAATTGGAGACGAAACATATCAAGGATATAATTGTGAGGTATGGGAAATAATGAATGGAAAACAGTGGATTTATAAAGGTGTAATGTTAAAAATGGAAATGACCGTTTTAGGAGTTAAAACAGTAACGGAAGCTACAAGTGCAAAATTTGATGTTTCAGTTCCTGATGCAAATTTTAAATTACCAGATTTCCCTATTCAAAAAACAGAAGGTTTTATGGATAATGAAGAGTTTAATACTGAATTGGATGAGATGAATGAGGGTTTGGATAAAATTAAAAATTTATCTTTTGAAGAATGGAAAGCAATGGCAACTAAAAACGATCCAGAAATGAAAGAAATGAGTGATGAAGAACTACGTCAAACCTACGATATGATTCAAAAAATGGCTAAAATGGGAATTGGAAATTAATCCTTTTAACCTGAAAAGTTAACACAGTAAAAAATTTAATTATGAAAAAAATAGGACTATTATTTATAGTAACTATGCTATTTGCTATACATAATTCTTTTACACAATCAACACCAGATAGTTTATTAAAATCAAAAAAAATATCTGAAAAACATCAATATATTGGTGATAAAATGATTGATAGAAGCCCAGAAATAATTGAATTTTTATTGAAATATAAGGACAATAATAAAGTTCCAACACAAAAAGAGTTAAACAAACTATTATTAAATCTTGGTATTAAAGAAACTGAATCTAGCAAGCCTATTTCAAAAGAAGTTGCATTTAAATTAATTGATTTTTATTTTAAATATTCTGAAGAAAATCAACTAACTAATGTTGCTAATTTTGATAAAGAAAATAATTTTTTAAACAGTCTTTCATATATCAATTTTAGAGATCAAATTAAAGCCGTAAACCCAAACGCAACTGATTTAGAAATACAAAAAGTATTTATAGAGATGCATGAAAAATTAAAAAATTTATAATGCAAAAGCCGTCGTCCCTTTAAAAACAGAAGTAATGAAAAAGATTATTCAATATTGTTTTTTAGCAATAGCAGTTTCAATTCAAGCGCAAGATTTTAAACCGTATAAAGTAAAATCGGGTAAAATAGTGTATGAAAAACTAAAATATTCTACACATTCTAGGTTTTCATCAATCAATGGAGTGGAAACTGGTTTTAGTGAACAAATTCCTTATGTTGCAGAACAAGTTATCTATTATTGGGATGAATTTGGTGACATCGCTTTTGAAGAAATTTATCAAGTATCAAAATTTGGAGGGAAATTGCTTCCTGAAAAAGTAAAAATTGCAGAACGTTTATGGATTGATGAACATCGTTATTATTACAATTTTGAAGAAAATAAAGTGAGCGATGATCCTTATCATTTACGTATAAAATGCAAACAAAATTTTCAGTATTACCAAATAAAAGACTCTTGGATTGAAACTCTATATATGGGGGCTGAAGCTTCAGAAGAAAAAGAAGTATTAGGTAAAAAAGCTAGCTATTATAGAATAGATAACTATCATGATATTTATGCTTGGAAAGGGTTGGTTTTAAAAGATGAAAGTTTTTCTACAAGAGGTTCAAACGGCCCTAGAAACACTATTGAAAGAGCAAAAAATGCAATTGAAATAGATACAATTTCAAAAGTAAGTGACACTCTTTTTAATCCAATTTGGTTGAAAAGAGAAAAGCTTTACCAATCTTTTGGTTACAATAAAATAAATGAATTGATAGATGCTCGTCAAGATTTATTTCAACAAGCCGAGAATATAGAAGGAATTAAAATTAAGAAAAATGACATTTTATTTTTTGTTACTAGCAAGCTTAATTTAGGGAAAATGCAAGTTTTAGCTATTGATAAATATGATCAATTATTAATAAAATATGTTGTTTATAATCATACAAATAGCAGTGTGATGGATTTTAGCAATTTACTAAAAATTAAAAATAATTCTTTGGTAAACATTGACAATCCACACTATAGAAAAGCAGAAACGGAAGAATTTGATTTTGAATGGAGAGTAACTACAAAATCAAATTTATTCCCCAAAAATAATTTAAGTTTTTTACTATTAAAAGCAAGTAGAACCAATACACTAAAATTAAAACCGTATGCAAGAGACTAAATTTATAAAAAAGTATAGTTACTTAATTGTACTTTTTTTTGTAAGCATAACATTCGCTCAGAATAGAGCTGATATGAGATCTATAGATGTTGATATACCAACAGCATTTTTTAATGAGATGTTTAGAAGTCCAACAGATAAACATTTAGTTGCTTGGAGCGGAGGTCTTAAAGTAATTGTTAAAAATCAAGAAGGTAAAGAAATACAAGTTGAAGGTGTTATAAAATATTTTGAAGACTATTTAAACTCAGAACTAACTAACTTAGGGCGCAGACAGTTTAAGTATAATTTAAATACACCTATTAAAAGAGTGTCATCTCCAGATAAAAAATCTTGGGCAGGACACTGTGGTTATGACCCTTACCATAATGTAACATTTAATGATATTAAAAATGGAGCAAATCCACAATGGCCGGCTGAAATAACTTCAGAAGTATGGGGACTTAATCTTTCAAAAAAAACGGTAAAACAGGGGACTTTAACAAATGGTAAAACAGGCATAAAAGAAGCCGTATCATTCTATTTTAATGCCAATTCAATTTATTATTATCATAAAATAAAGCCCCAAGACTTAAAAGGAAAAATAAATAGAGATGATAACTATAAAGCTTGTGGTAAAGTTGGTATGTATCGTTTAGGTCCCGGACATTCAAGATTTAAAAGATATGCAGAAGTAGAAGCAGGGGAGTTTAATTTTGATAAAAGATTATTTTTAGGTGATTATCAAGTTCAATATTTATGGCCAGATGGAACTTTTCAAGTGTTAGAAGAGTATATTGTGTATGATCCTTTTGGAAA
Organism: uncultured Lutibacter sp.; assembly: GCF_937891065.1. Lineage (GTDB taxonomy): Bacteria > Bacteroidota > Bacteroidia > Flavobacteriales > Flavobacteriaceae > Lutibacter. Next base: position 10,518 of record NZ_CALAEQ010000065.1, read on the forward strand.
TCCTGTAGAATTAGAATATGAACTTAAAACTTTTGTAGGTAAAATAAGCGGAACTTTAGTGCATGAAGAAACCAAAAAACCAGTAAAAAATCAAAAAGTAACGCTAAAACCTGTTTGTGAAGCTTCTGAAATACCTGAAAAAGAAAAAAAAACTGACGGAGAAGGAAAATTTGAGTTTACTGAAGTGCCAAATGGAGTGTATTATGTTGTAACAAAAGGAGCACCAGATACAATGGCAGGATTAACAAAAGATCCAGCGTTAAGATTAAGAGAAATTGAGGTGAAGCAAAATTCTAAATACGATATTTACGCAACATACACCGCTTATGGTTTTGCAAAAGCAGAACTTGTTTGGAGAAACGCAACTATTAAGTTTCCTGAAGAAGGTGAATCTCCTCAATTATTTGACATGATGGCTTTTAGAAATAGTGGAGATTATGACAATCCAACTGGAACTGATGGAGAACCTTTAAAAATACCTTACACAACAGTAGTTCCAGGTATTGGAAAACAAACCTTATACGCTTGGCCCGAAAGTGAAACAGCAACACCTGAAGTAATTTCAGTGAGATCTTTGGTACATGATAAAACTAAAGGTATGATTAAATTCATGGTTGACCTTGAAGAAGATGCATTGAACACTTGCAACATTTCGCAAGATAACAACGGTCCCATATACCTAGATATAGGCTTTGACCTTAATGGAGCGTATGATGCTGGTAAAGACCTTTGGATGCAAGTAGAGGTAGGTACTAGAGAAGATAAAGTTTGGAACGCTATGAGAGGAAATTCTCTAAATGGACATCCTTTATCCTTTAAACGATACCATTTTAAGAACGATGAAATAGAAAAATTTAAAAATGGTGAAGCCTTAGAAATATTTTTAACGGGACAAGCAACATTGAAAATTGAATTTAGACCATTAGAAAATGAATAATATTTAATATTAAGACATAAAAATTATGAAAAACTTTACAATAAGAATTTTAACAATCACACTAATTACTAGCTTATTTATTGCTTGCTCTGGTGAGAATAAACGAAACGCCAACTTTTTACCTCCTCTAAGTATTCCAATAACTGCTGAAATTAGTGGGGATACAGAACTGGTTGAAGTTATAAAATCTTCTGAAAAAGCAATGAATGAATTTTCAGATAATATTGAACAATTAGCTATTGAAGGTAAAGATGTTTTAAGTAAAAAAGATGAAGATCAAACCTTAATGGATGGCTTAAAAGCAGGTAAATTAATGGTGCAATTTGTATCTAATAGTGCAAAAATGGCAAAATTAATGGAAGAGTTTGATACTTATATGAATGGAAGAGAAACACAAGGTTTAATTAATGATACGCAGTTAAAAGCTTTAGAGCAAGTAGGTACAGCTTTTAAAACTAGAATCAATCAAATTAACGAAAAGTATAAAAACTATCTT
>NZ_CALAEQ010000066.1 GCF_937891065.1 uncultured Lutibacter sp.
AAACCCGTTGGGTGTAATTATTAAAAGCGTCAGTTCGAGTGATTTTTATGCAGTAAAACGGAACAAAAAATGTATCGAGAACCATTTTTAAGGATAATTTTTCTATTCTCGATACGATTTTCTATCGAAAATCACTCGAATTGACGAAAAATTAACGTCAAAAATTAATTGCACCCAACGGGTTATATAAATCGTTTTTATCAACTAGACATTCAACGTGTAAAAAAAAAGCCGCCCAATTTAGGCGGCTTTAGTAATATAATTTTAAAATTTAGAAAGAATAACGCAATCCAAATTGTGCTTGCCATCTAGATAATAAACTAGAATCATAAACATAAGTAGATTTTAAATCTTCACTAAACGTATAAGTTGGTGTTCCAGTTCCATCTACAGAAACCCCAATTGGTTGTACTGCATCAGGTTGTTGAACTAATCCCCAATCTGAATTTATTAAATTTCCAAAGTTCAAAATATCAATGGTAAATTGTAATGAATTTGTGTCAGATAATTTTAACTCTTGAATTAACTTCACATCCCATTTTCCTCTCCAAGGAGCTAAAGCACCATAACGTTCAGCATAACCCCCTCTATTATCACTTAAATAATCATCTTGTGAAATAAATTGTTCAAAAGCTTCAGCTTGCCCAGCACCAGAAAATTGCATTGAACCAATTTCAGATGCAGTAGGAATATAAATTAAATCATTTAAGTTTGATCCATCACCATTTATATCTCCGGCATATGTATAATTAAATCTTCCTCCTTGTGCATATTCAAAAAATGTAGAAATTGTAGTTTCCCATTCATTATTAGCTGCATAAGTCCAAGTTTTAGATGCTACACCAATAATTCTGTGTGTATCACCATATTTTGAAAACGCTAAATTTGCATCATTTACATTTCCTAAAGAAGGGTTAAATGCAAATGCATCTCCAGTAATTTCTGCTTCAATAGAGTTAACATCTTTAGAATTTAAATAATTATATGCACCCATTAAATACAATCCATTTTCAAAAGATTTCTGAGCTTTAAAAGAAGCATTAAAAGTTCTTCCTTTATCAGAATTTGTAAATACATATGCATTATTTCCTAAATCAGAGCCTGTATAAATAGGTCTGTTATCAACACCTTGCAAACTTCCAGTTGGAAATCCTAATCCCCAGTTTTGAACATGGGCACCATTCATATCTTTTGTATAAGATAAATCAGTAGTTAAAATTGTTCCATTTTCTAATTTGTAATCTAATCCTAAACTATTTCTCCATACTTGAGGAAATTTAAAGTCAGGATCAACAACTTGGTAAAACCATACATTTGGATTTCCAATTTGGTTTCCTAACCATACAAATGGGAAACGCCCTGTAAATAAACCTGTTCCACCTCTAACCTGTACTGTTTTATCACCTTTTGCATCCCAGTTAAATCCAATTCTTGGAGAAATTAAGAAATCATTATTTGGCATTTGTGTTGAATCAAAAAATACTGTTTCTCCAGTTGAAGGATCAACATATGGTACATCTGGAGCATAAAAGTTTCCAGGGAAATCAATTACATCTTGTGCTTTTTGACTTGAGTCAAAGAATAATGGCTTATCAAAACGTACACCATAAGAAACTTTGAAATTATCATTCATATTCCATTCATCTTGCACGTAAACTGCTAATTGACCAACATTTGTTTCAGCCAATGCCCAAGAATCATTTGCATTATTAGTATCAAAAATATTTTGAGCATTAGCCATTGCATCTGCTAACAAACCATTCGCAATCCCATTACGGAATCCATCCATATCAGCAAAATCTCCAAAGAAAGCACCAACATAACCTCTTGCATCTCCTAAACCGTAAGCTCCTAAATTAAATGAGTTATCAAATTGAAATTTTTCAAATGAAAATCCAATGGTGTAATTATGATCTCCTTTACTAATATTTAAGTTATTAGTTAATTGAAATACTTTTTGATCTAATTTATTATTGATAGAAAAAGGCTCATGACCTGCAACTATATAATTTCCTCCACTTCCATCTTGTATTCTAAAAGCTGGCATAGGAGTAGATGCTGGAGTTCTAAAATCATCAAAATGAGTATATCCAACTTGTAATTTGTTAGTAACATTATCAGCAAGTGTTGAATTTAATTCAACTAAAACTGATTTTAAATTATTATTTATTTCGTATCCAGAGTTTTCAAATTGTAACATTTGAGAGCTTGGTCCTCTAAACCCTAAAGCTGTTGGATGCGCAGGCAACTCTCTTGAAGCATCTAAAAAGTTATAAACAAAAGACATACGGTTCTTCTCATTAATATTCCAGTCTAATTTTATAAGTCCTTTTGTACTATTAGAAGCATGTGTAAATCCTTCGTAAGCACCTGTATCATAGCCAATACCTGCTAAGGCAGACTGAATTTCTTGTAAATCGGATAATAATACTCTTGATTCGTTAATTGCAGTATTTGAATCTCCATTATTAGGTAACCAAGACTGACCTAAATCAGATCTTTTGTCTTGTTCATAGTTAACAAAAACAAATAATTTATCTTTTATAATTGGTGCACCTATGCTAAAACCTACTTGAGTTTGTTCTAATTTTGGAACAGCAATACTTTGTCCTTTAATTTTATCACCTGTTAAATCTTGATTTCTAAAAAATCCATAAACAGTTCCTGTTACTTGATTTGTACCACTTTTTGTTACAGCGTTTACTGAAGCTCCTGTAAAACCAGATAAAGTTACATCATAAGGTGCAGTTGCAACAGAAATTTGCTCAATTGCATCTAAAGATACAGGCTGAGATCCTGTTTGCCCACCTGGAGTAGCAGCATCTAATCCAAACGGATTATTAAAGATAGAACCATCTAACGTAAAGTTGTTAAATTGATCATTTCTTCCACCAAAAGAACCTCCTGAAGCAGATGGATCTAAACGTGTAAAGTCTGAAGCAGATCTTGAAATTGTTGGTAATTTAGTTAATTCTCTTTTACCTACGCTTGTTTCAGCACCAGTTCTACTATTGTTAAACGTAGCACTTCTACCTCCAGTTATAACAACTTCTTCTAATTGTTCACTTTCAGCAACCATTTGTACATCTATATCAAATGCACTACCAAGATCTAAATATACATCCGTATATTCAATAGTTCTAAAACCTATGTAACTAATAGTTACCGTATAAGGTCCACCTACACGTAAATTAGGCAATGAATACCTTCCGCCATCTAATGTCATTGTCCCAGCTACAGTCCCTGTAGGAATGTGTTTTGCTATTACATTTGCACCAAATAACCCTTCCGATGTGTTATCACTTACCAAACCTTGAATTTTAGATGTTGTAACCTGTGAAAAAACAGTAACAACCGAAAATACAGTGATTAATAATGAAAATAGTAATCTTTGTTTCATTTTGTTTAATATTAAATTAAATTGTTAATTGATAATTTTATCCGCCTCAAATATAAACAAAAAAAGCTCACTGTTTAAGTGAGCTTTTAGTATGTTTATTAACTAAATATTGTTAATTACTTTGTTCTGCAATTATTTCAATTGATAATTCTACAATTACTGCTCTATGCAATCTAATTGTAGTATTGTATTTACCAAGTCTTTTAATGTTTCCACCTTCAACTTTAATAAACTTTTTATCAACTTCTTGTCCTGCAGCTGCTAAAGCTTCTGCAACATCACCATTGTTAACTGAACCAAATAATTTAGAACCATCACCTGTTTTAGCAACAATTTTAATTTCTAATTCTTTTATTGCATCTGCAATTTTAGTAGCATCTTTTATTAGTTTTTCTTCTTTAAAAGCTCTTTGCTTTAAAGTTTCTGCTAATACTTTTTTCGCTGAAGTTGTTGCTAATACTGCATACCCTAAAGGAATTAAGTGATTACGACCATAACCATTTTTCACAGCTACAATATCATCTTTAAACCCTAGGTTTTCAACGTCTTGTTTTAATATAATTTCCATAATTCCGTCCTTTTATTTTAACATATCTGCTACATAAGGCATTAAAGCCAAATGACGTGCTCTTTTAATAGCTACAGATACTTTACGTTGATATTTTAATGAAGTTCCTGTTAAACGACGAGGTAAAATTTTACCTTGTTCGTTTACTAAGTACAATAAGAATTTTGCATCCTTATAATCAATATATTTAATACCGTTCTTTTTAAAACGACAGTATTTAACAATTTGTTTCGTGTCAATGTCCAGTGGAGTTAGGTAACGAACCTCACCTTGTTTTCCTCCTTTTGCTTGTTGTTCTATAGACATAGCTTATTTTTTAGATGCGTTATTTCTTAGTCTTCTTTTCTCAGCCCAAGCAATAGCATGTTTATCTAACCTCACAGTTAAGTAACGCATAACACTATCATCTCTTCTAAATTCAAGTTCAAATGGAGTAATTGTTTCCCCACTAACTTTGTATTCAAATAAGTGATAAAATCCACTCTTTTTGTTTTGGATTGCATAAGCTAATTTTTTTAGCCCCCAATCTTCTTTTGATATCATTTCGGCACCTTTAGAAACAAGATAGTCGTCAAACTTCTGTACTGCTTCCTTTATCTGAACTTCAGATAAAACGGGATTCAAAATGAAAACAGTTTCGTAATGATTCATAATTAAAAATTTAAGTTTTTACTTTTAAGGGTGCAAATATAGTGCTATTTACTTAATTGACAAGCGATTTTAAAAGTTATTTTACTGAAGGTAAAATTGCTATAATTCAGCATTATAAACACTATTTTTCATATATCTTTCAATTTTGTTCTTAAGACTAATAGTTATCCACATCAATATTAAATTTAATTGGGCGAAATTCTTTTACAGCCTGAAAAGAATTTTTTACTCTTAAAATATTATTTTTAGTTATTAAAAGCGATTGTTTTTGTGAAATTTTAATAATTAATGTTCTAATATAATAATTTCTAATCTTAGATATTGAAGGTGTTGAAGGCCCTAATACATATTCACCAAAAACACTTGTTAACGACTTGCCTAACCAATGAGCGCCTTCATCAACCCTGTTAAAATCTTTATGGCGTAACGTTATTTTTATTAATCTATAAAATGGAGGATATTGATATTGCCAACGCTCATCTAACTGTTCTTTATACATTTCTTCAAAAGAATTAGTAGATACCTGTTGTAATATTTGATGAAATGGGTTAAAAGTTTGTATAGCTACTTTTCCTCTTTTTTTAACACGTCCTGCCCTACCTGAAACTTGCACCATTAATTGATAACTTCGTTCGTGGGCTCTAAAATCTGGGAAATTTAACATGGTATCAGCATTCATAATTCCAACCAATGATACATTTGCAAAATCCAATCCTTTTGATAGCATTTGTGTACCTACTAAAATATCTATTTCCTGCGCTTCAAACTGTCCTATTATTTTCTGATAGCCATATTTACCACGTGTAGTATCCAAATCCATTCTCCCAATCTTAGCATCTGGAAAAAGCTCTTCCAATTCTATTTCAATTTGCTCGGTACCAAAACCTTTAGAATTTAGTTTTTCACTACCGCAAGCACCACAATTATGTTGCATGGCTTTTTTATAACCACAATAATGACAACGTAATTCTTTTCGATAACTATGAAATGTTAAACTTACATCGCACTGTGGACATTGTGGAGAAACACCGCAAGTTTCACATTCAATTACAGGTGCATACCCTCTCCTATTTTGAAACAAAATAACTTGCTCTTTATTCTCTATAGCATCCGTAATCATTTCTAATAATCGATCAGAAAAATGACCTTTCATTCTTTTTTTTCGATGCTTTTCTTTAATGTCAACCAATTCAATTTCAGGTAATAACACATCCCCATAGCGTCTATTTAATTCAACAAAACCGTATTTACCTTGTTGTGCATTGTAAAAAGTTTCAATACAAGGTGTTGCTGAACCTAACAAAACATTTGCTTTATGTTGGTTTGCCAATACGATAGCCGCATCACGTGCGTGATATCTTGGTGATGGATCATATTGTTTAAAAGATGGTTCGTGTTCTTCATCAACTATAATTAACCCTAAATTTGAAAATGGTAAAAACATAGATGAACGCGCCCCTAAAATTAGCTGTGCTTTTTGTTTATTTTCTAATACATTATTCCATACTTCAACACGTTCATTCATAGAATATTTTGAATGAAATACAGATAAATATTCTCCAAAATAATATTGTAATCTTTCAATTAACTGTGTAGTTAAAGCAATCTCTGGCAATAAATAAAGCACTTGTTTATTAGTGTCAAGTAATTCTTTAATTAATTTTACGTATATCTCTGTTTTACCGCTACTTGTAACACCTTTTAATAACGTAGTTTGTTTTGTTTTAAACGTTGTTTTAATAGTATTATACGCAACTTCTTGATGTTCAGTTAATTCTTTTAATTCCGAAGAATTTCCTTCAAAATTAATTCGATCTTTTTGAATAAAATAAAATTCAAAAACTCCTTTATCAACCAGTGATTTTATAACTGAGGATGAAGAATTTGAAGCTTCTTGAAGCTTCTCTGCTTTTATTGGTTTTCTTGAAGCATTTAATTGAAAATAGGTTAAAACTACATCGCGTTGTTTTTTTGCTCTACTTAAGGTTTCTAATAATTCAGCTAATTTTTCATTTGAACTCCACAAGGTTGTTAAACGAATGTATTTTATAAGTTTTGGCTTATATTGCTCATAAATTTGTTCTTTAACGAGTATTACGTTTTTCTCAATTAATGCTTTAATAATTGGGAAAACACCTTTCTTCCCTACTATTTCAATAACTTGAAAAATTGAGAGCCTAGATTGATGTTGTAACGCTTCATAAATC